>JBEBXZ010000164.1:0-5342 GCA_040391335.1 Dokdonella fugitiva
GGATCGAACTCCTGACCTCGTCATTGCGAACGACGCGCTCTCCCAGCTGAGCTACCGCCCCGTGAAACTTCTGCGCTTCAAAAAGCAATCGGTTGGGGCCGATTCGTGCGCGGGAGCGGATCAGAGCCGATGCATGGGATTGCGCCAAGCAGGGCCTCGAAACATCAGCTCTCGGCGAGGCGCGTCATCAATCCATCGTGCAGCACATCGCGCCGCCAGCCCTCAAGCGCCGCGGGCCAGCGACGCGTGATCCACAGCGATTCGAGATGTCGCCGCGAGCAGAGCAGGCCATCCGGGATATCGAGTTCGGTCGCGCGCGCAATGACGATCTCCTTCAGCGCGGTGATCGCCCGGCGTTCCTGGGTGGTTGGTGCCGGTGGGATCGGCTGGAAATCGAGATCGGCGGCTTCCAATGGGGCATGCAGGACGGCGAGAAGATCCGTACGTTCCGCGCTGCGCAATGCACGCAAACCCTTGCCGCGTTCGATCAGATCCTCGTTGCTGGCCGGTGGGCGCGAGGCGAATTCGAGGAGGCGTGGATCATCGAGGATCCAGGGGCGCGGCTTGTCGATGCGTCGCGCGGTGGCATCACGCCAGATCAGCAGGCGACGCAGCAGAGCCTGCTGCTCGCGTGGCCAGTCCGCAGCCATGCGGTATCCAAGTTGCGGTTGCAGTTCGGGTTCGCGATGACGCGCGCGTTCGAGCAAGCGTGCGCAATCCTCGGCATGCCACGCAGCGAAACCACGTTCTGCCAGTTTCGCGGAAAGCTGTGCATGCAGGATCGGCAGGTGCACGACGTCCTGCGCGGCATATTCGAGTTGCTGGGGGCTCAGGGGACGGCGCAACCAGTCCGAGCGCGTTTCACCTTTGGGCAGGTCGACGCCGACCAGGGCGAGCACGAGTTTCTGGTAGCCAAGGCCGGCGCCGAGGCCGGCAAATGCTGCGGCGATCTGGGTGTCGAACAGCGTGCCGAGCCCGTTCGGCAGGATGGGACCGAGGGCATCGATATCCTCGCTCGCGCTGTGCATGACCGAGATGGTTCGTGGGTCGCCAAGGCGTTCGGCCAGGCTCTGCATGTCGAGATCGGCGAGCGGATCGACGAGTGCGACATGCCCATCGATTTCAGCCTGGACCAGGGCCAGTTTTGGCGCGAAGCTGTCGGTGCGCATGAACTCGGTATCGAGTCCGATCAGCGCGCCGTCGTGGCGGATGAAATCGAGCAGGGGTTCGGTGCGATCAATCCAAGCGGCCAATGGCGCTTTCCTCTGCAGGGATGGGGTTGCTGGAACTGCGTCGTCTGCGGTTGCGGACGCGTCATGCGATAGCCTAAGGTGCTGGCACGCTGCTGTCAGCCTTTCTGTTTCTGCGCATGCCCGGTACCGAGAACGTCAGCAAACAACGCAACTGGGGCGGTGCACTGGGCATCCTCGTGCTGCTGTTCGCGCTCGGCTATCGTTTTTTTCCTGGCTTGCTGCACAGCGTGCCACAAGAACGCCTGCCCTCCAGTCCGACCACGCCGATGACGGGCAAGCCGTGGGTCGCCGAGCATGCGCAACCGCTCCTGCTGCCGGAACATCCCGTCTCCCCGATCATCGGTACGACGCTGGCCGAGGCGCTCGCGATGGGGCCGCCGGCGCCGGTCACCAGGGAAGTCGCGATCCTGCTCAAGTCGGCGCGTGCCGCCGAGGAGCAGGGCGCATGGTTCGAGCCGAAGGACAGGAACGCCGTCGCGCTGTTCCGCCAGGTGCTGGCGAAGGATCCGAACAATCCCGCGGCGCTGGCCGGACTCACGCGAGCCGGTGGCGTGGTGCGCGATTGGGCGATCGCCGCACTGGAGCGTGGCGACGAGGCCGAGGCAATGCACAATGCGGAACTGTTCGCCGAATTGCCGCATTCGGATACGGAACTGAATGCCTTGCGCGCGCGCCTGAAGACCTTGCGCGAGGTGATGCCGATGCTCGCGACCGCGGCGGACCTGCTCAAGCAGAATCGCCTGATCGGCGACGGCGACGACAATGCGCTGGCGGTCTATCGCAAGGTGCTTGCGGTGGATGCCGACAACAGGATTGCCGATCAGGGTCTGGCGCAGATCGAACGCGGCTATCTCGATCGTGCGCTGGCTGCGGCGGCGCAGGATGATTTCGTGAATGCCGATGGCGCGCTGGCGGATGCAGCGCGCATTCGTCCCGGTTCGCAGGCCTTGCTCGATACGCGTTCGCAGATCGAGGGCATCCGTCGCCAGCGTGCGGAAACCATCCTCGCACAAGCGCGATCGGCACTCGATTCGGGTAATGCGGATCTTGCCGAGCAACTGGCCGGAAGTGCACAGGCGATCAGCCCCGATCTGGCCGGGCTCGATGAGTTCGCGCAACGCGTGCGCAATGCGCGCCTGTACGCGAGTTTCGCGCCCGGGCAGGCCATTACCGATCGTTTCCTCGATACCAGCGGCAATGCTCCGACCCTGGTCGTGATTCCCACGGGGCGTTTCGTCATGGGCTCGCCCGCGGACGAGGCCGATCATCGCGACAACGAGGAGCCGCAGCGCCAGGTCAGCATCGCGACGGGTTTTGCGCTCGGCCAGAGCGAAGTCACGGTCGGCCAGTTCCGCGAGTTCGTCAAGGCCGCGCGCTATCGCAGCGATGCGGAGCGGATTGGCAGTGGCAGCGTCTACGACGAGAACACGGGCCGTATCAACGATCGCCGTGGCATCGACTGGGAGCGCGACTACAAGGGCGATCGTGCGAACGAGAAACTGCCAGTGCTCAACGTCTCGTGGAATGACGCCAACGAATACGTCAAATGGCTCTCGCAGCGCACGGGCAAGCGCTATCGCCTGCCCAGCGAGGCGGAGTTCGAGTACGTGCTGCGCGCGGGAACGCAGACGCGGTTCTGGTGGGGTGATGGCGATCCGCAGAAAGTGCTGGCCAACATCACCGGCGATGGCGACCGCTCGCCCGGAAAGCGCAGTTGGGGCAAGGCGTTTCCAAACTACAGCGATGGATACTGGGGCGCGGCACCGGTCAAGTCGTTTGCGGCGAATCCGTTTGGCATCTTCGACATCGACGGCAATCTGTCGGAATGGGTGGAGGACTGCTGGCACGACAACTACGTGCGCGCGCCGCGCGACAGCGCAGCCTGGGTCAATCCGGGCTGCGAACGACGCGTGATCCGTGGTGGCTCGTGGGGCAGCGCGCCGGATCAGGTGCGTTCGGCGTACCGCTTGCCGGTACCGGCGGATTCGCGCAGCGTGCGCGTCGGTTTCCGCATCGCGCGGGATCTGTAGTAATCGCGGCCAAACCGGCCCTGGACGTGGAATGCGGCTACTCGTTAAAAATCGTTGTCAGCCGCGCGCTGGAACTGACGTCGCGCTAAGCTCCGCGCTTGCAACGGGAGAGGCATCATGGGTGTGTTCGGCAATCGTTCCGGTCAGGGTGGCATGCAGGGCGGGCGGCGCGGCCTGAAGCTGTGGCCGATTCTTTTGTTCGGCGCGTACTTCGCCTACTACTACTTCAGCCATAGCAACGAGGCGGCCTATACCGGACGCAAGCAGTTGCTCGACAGTTCCGCGCAGGAAGAGGCCGCGCTCGGCCTGCAGTCCTACAAGGAAATCCTCAAGCAATCGCAGGTCGTCACCACGGGACCCTTGCCCCAGCAGGCGCAGGAAATCGCGCAGCGTCTCGTCGAGGCGGCGCCGAAGGTCGAGAAATATCTTGCCGATACGACCGGGACGCCGGTGTCGACCGACTGGAGCGCCTATCAATGGCAGGTCAGCGTGATCCAGTCCGATCAGGTCAACGCGTTCTGCCTGCCGGGCGGCAAGATCGCGGTGTACACCGGCATCGTGCCGGTGGCCAAGAATGCCGATGGCCTTGCGGCGGTGATGGGGCACGAGATCGCGCATGCGCTGCTGCGGCATGGCGGGGAACGCATGGCGCAACAGAAGCTCGTGCAGATCGGCTCGATGGCGGCCAGCATGTCGACCGGCGAAATGGATCCGCAGCAGCGCCAGATGGTCATGGCGGCGATTGGCGCGGGCGCACAGTACGGCGTCCTGCTGCCGTTCTCGCGCAGCCACGAATCGGAAGCGGACAAGGTTGGCCTGCTGCTCGCCGCCGCGGCCTGCTTCAATCCGGAGGAGGCGCCAAAGCTGTGGGAGCGCATGGCGGCGCTCGGCAACCAGAAGCCGCCGGAGTTCATGTCGACGCATCCGGCCGAGGGAACGCGTATCGCCCAGCTCACTTCCTGGATGCCCGAAGCCCTGCAGGTACGCCAGCAGTTTTGCGGTGGCGCACCGGCGGCGCGATGAATTTCGCGGCCGTCGATCGGATTGCTTGCCAGTTGGCAAAGCTGCCCGTATTATTCGCGGCCCACTTCATGGAGAGGTGGCAGAGTGGTCGAATGTACCTGACTCGAAATCAGGCGTGCGTGCAAGCGCACCGTGGGTTCGAATCCCACCCTCTCCGCCAGTAGCACAAAAAAGCCCCTGATTTCAGGGGCTTTTTTGTGGGCGACAGTTCACGCGGGGATTCCGGCGTCACGCGGAGTTGTTCGTCGAGAAGCCAGTGATCGGTACCGCTCGCGCGAACGTCGGGCTCTGCTCTGCGCGGCGAGCATGGCCGGATTGACCCGGCGTGAGCATCATGGCCAACGGCTGCGACAACCCGGCGATGGAGACTGGAGCCCCGCATCAGGAGGTCGCAGCGATCCACGGCGAGTACTTCGCCACGCGTGGCGAAGCGCATGCGCGCATGTTCGGCGGCATCAGGCGAGATGCCGCCGCAAGCCGGTTTTCCGGCGCCTGACATTCCGGCCCGGACGAGTTCGAGCTATCCCGGACCGCCAGATAGGGTTTCCGGAATTCGGTGGCCAGATCGCTTTCATGCGCGTGGCCCCCGACACGGATTCGTGACCGTCGAACGCGTCGCCATTTGTCGTGATGGCGCTTGTCGTATCGACGTCGCTCATACCCCAGTTCGGGTTCGGTTAGCTTTGCATCAGGTCAGATGGCACAAGATGGCATGGTGTCATCCAGATATTCCTTTTCCGCCATCGTGCGCTTCTATCTTGCCAACCCAGAGGGAAACCAATGAACATGCAGAAACCCATTCCGTGCGCCGTGATCCTTTGTCTGCTGGGATCATCTTTTTCTGCTTTCGCCGATTCCAGTGATGACCGCTTCACCTTGCGGCTCGGTGCGATGCACGCGCAAGGCAGCGGCGAGCTTTTCGGGAGCGGCAATGCGCTGGGCAACAGTGCTTCGTTCCGTGAGGGCTCCAACTTCGGCAGCAAGGAGGTTTCTCCGCGCCTGGATGGCGTATTCCGCCTGGGCGATCGCAATCGCC
>JBEBXZ010000165.1:0-5330 GCA_040391335.1 Dokdonella fugitiva
CCATCACTTCGATCCGCTGCTGATCACGCCAATCGGCCATGAACTCGCCGCGAAACCCGAGGTATCGCTGGAGGATCTGTCTCCGTACGGCCTGATCCTGCCGCCCAAGCGCCTCACCACCTATCGCCTCGTCGATCTGGTCTTCCAGCAGCGGCGTGTGCCGTATCACGTCGCGATCGAAGTCGGTGGCTGGGAAGTGATCAAGCAGTACGTCGCGATGGGACTCGGTATCTCGATCGTCACCGGCATCTGCATCGACGACAACGATCGCGAGCGCCTCGCCGTGCGCAACCTGCGCCAGTTCTTCCCGCAACGCAGCTACGGCGTCGTCGTGCGCAAGGGCAAGTACCTGAGCGCCGACGCGCGCGCCTTCATCGACCTGATCCGCCCGGGCCTGTTCATGCGTCGCGATGGCGTCACGCCGGGTCATTCGGAACGCTGACGCCACGCGGGATTTACCGGCTCCAGTGAACATGTAAATCTGTGCGCATCGAATCCTGAAACTCCATGGGGTCTTTCCGGCAATGCGCCATCAGGGACGAATCACGACGTGGAACGACGACAAGGGCTTCGGCTTCATCACACGCAACAATGAAGGCACGACCGTGTTCGTGCATGTCAGCGCATTTCGCAACCGGCAGCGCAGGCCGGTTGTCGGCGAGCTCGTCACATACGCCGTCACTCGCGACGAGAAGGATCGGCGCCGCGCGGTGCAGGTCGCCTTCATCGACGACCGCCGGCGCGTTCGAGACGCGTCGACCGCGCGCACGACCGGCGTCGGAACGCTGATCGCGGCAATCCTGTTCATGGCTCTTGTCGTCATCGCCGCCGTGATCGGACGCCTGCCGTGGATCGTCGCCGGATTCTATGCGCTGGCCAGCCTCGTCACTTTCTTCGCCTACGGTTTCGACAAGGCCGCAGCGCGTACGGGGAACTGGCGGACAAAGGAAAGCACCCTGCATCTGTTCGCACTGATCGGCGGCTGGCCTGGCGCAGCCTTCGCGCAATACACATTGCGCCACAAGAGTCGCAAGACCTCATTCCGCGTCGTGTTCTGGCTGACCGTGCTGATCCATTGCACGGTCGCGGGTTGGCTGTATCACTCGCGGCCTGGTGCCGAGGCACTGGCTCGATTTCTCCACACCTACTGAGTTGCACAACGAACGGGAAAGGCATGCGCAAATCACCGCACTACTCACGTCCGCGTTTGATCGAACGACTGCGCCACCGTCTCGATCGTGACAGCTATCCACGCCTGCAGATGTTGCTGATCGTGATGCTGACCGCCGGCGCGGGCTTTCTTGCGTCATCGCTGATGTTGCGGCTCGGCGTTCATTCGATGGGCCTACGCTATTTCTTCGCCTGTCTTTGCGCGTACGGCGTGTTCCTGTTGTTGCTGTGGCTGTGGTTGCGCACGCGCGCCGAGGACTACATCGACCTTCCCGATCCCGGGTGGCTGCCATCGCGGGGTTCACCTCGCGACGAATTCATCGCACGGGGCGGGCAGTCGGCCGGGGGCGGATCGAGTGCATCCTATGAAGTCGACGATGGCGTAGCGGAATCCTCCGGTGTATTCGGCGATGCGCTCGACGCGGCTGGCAGCGCAGACGAGTTCGCCATTCCGCTGTTCGTGGTGCTGGCGGTCGCCGCGATGTTGCTGTCGTCGCTGTTCGTGGTCTGGTCCGCACCCGTGTTGTTCGCGGAACTGCTGGTCGATGGCGTGCTCGCCGCGAGCCTGTATCGACGACTGCGTGGTCTGGATGCACGGCATTGGCTGGAGAGCGCCGTGCGCCGTACGTTCTGGCCATTTCTTGCGACCGCGCTGATCGCCGCCGGAACCGGCTGGGGCCTGCAGCATTTCTCGCCGCGGGCACTCACGGTTGGCGATATTGTCGGCAGCCACACCGCTGGGTGCGCGTCGAAAGACAAGTCCGGTCCCTCCATCGCAACCGCTTGCGCGATACCGCTGTTGGCGGCTTGATCGAGCGACTACTCGACGCGCGATGGCCCGGTCACGTTGCTGTTTGCAGCGGTGCGCAGACGACGGAAGATCCTGCCGATCAGGCGGAACAGTTTCGGCAGCAGCCAGGCCACCATCGCCAGAAACAGCACGAGCAGGACGAGGAAGATCCACGGATGCTGGATCGCCAGCCAGAGTCCGACGAGAAGCAGGCCATCCTCGCTGAAGCTCGCGGTCCAGTTCGATACCGGCTCGGGCGAGGAGTTGATCAGCGCGCGCCCACCACTCTTGAACAGATGCGTACCGCTGGTGATGAAGCCGCCGGCAAGCGCCGCGACGAACTGCGCCGCCGGCGTCGAGTCGCCCATCGCGCCCCAGGCGAGAAATGCGCCGGCCGGAATACGGATGAAGGTATGCAGCGCATCCCAGACGGAATCGAAAGCAGGAATCTTGTCGGCCAGGAACTCGCCCACCAGCATGATGCCGGAAGCGATCAACACCCAGGGATGTTCGACGATCGCCAACTGTTCGGGCAGTTCGAGCACATCGAAACGACCGAGCAGGCCCAGCACGAACACCGCAGCGTACAGACGGAAGCCGCTGGCCCAGGCCAGACCGGCGGCAAGCGCCCATTGAGGGATCATTTCCATGGCATGCAGTCTGCGTGAAGCGAAGGACGGCGTCGATGGTTCACCCGATCCGCCTGATCGGCAACAATCGGCCGATTGGCGGTCAGCCTCGCGCCAGTACGTTTCTGGTAGCGTAATGAGGGATGCGGATGTGTAATCCGCCACGATATCCGCCAAGAAACCGGAGACCGCTGCATGCTGCGCTGGATCATGATCGTGACGACATTGGCCGGTTTCGGCCTGGCGTTCCTGGCGCGTACTCCGGGACTGCTGGGTCTCGGCCTCGTGATCGGTTTCATCAGCGTGTTCGGCGTCGTTTTCTCGATTGCCGGTGAGCGCATCTCGTCAAATGCACGCCCGGATACAACCATGCTGCAGCCGGACGTGATTGCAGCCATTCGCGCTCGCGCCCAGGCCCAGGCGGAACGCCAGCGCCAGCCGACTTCCGGACTCGTCGATCGCCAGAATTGAGGAGTTGCACGCATTCGGTGCAGAAGGCTCACGATTTCTGACCGGGGATCCCTGCACTGCGTCATGCAGATCGCGCCGATAGCGTGCACACTGGCGCCGTCGCATCTGGCGACTTGATGCTGGGGAGTCACACATGACCGCTACCGCGCTGATTATCTTCCTGCTCGTAGGTGCAATCGCCGGCTGGTTGGCCGGGCAGATCGTCAAGGGTCACGGCTTCGGCCTGATTGGCAACATCGTCGTCGGCATCATCGGCGCCTTCCTGGCCGGATTCCTGCTGCCAAGAGTCGGCCTGTATCTCGGTGGCGACATCATCGGAGCGATCATCAATGCCTTGATCGGTGCAGTCATCCTGCTGTTCCTGATCGGTTTGATCAAACGCGCCTGACCTCCGGAATCCCGAAGGAAAAGAGAGGCCGGGCAGCGATGCCCGGCCTCGTTCGTTTCGCGCACAGGGAGTGATGCGCGATCCGCAACCCCGCTTACTTCGAAATATCCACGTCCTTCGTCTCCGGAAGGAACAGGGTACCGATGACCAGTGTCATCGCGGCGATGATGATCGGATACCAGAGACCGCTGTAGATGTTGCCGCTGGCCACGACGAGGGCGAACGCAATGGTTGGCAGGAAGCCTCCGAACCAGCCGTTGCCGATGTGGTACGGCAGGCTCATCGAGGTGTAGCGGATCTTGGTCGGGAACAGTTCGACCAGCCAGGCTGCGATCGGGCCGTAGACCATCGTGACGTAGATCACGAGAATGGTCAGGATCACGAGCAGCATCGGTGTATTGATGCGGGCTGGATCAGCCTTCGCCGGATATCCCGCCGTCGTGAGGCCTGCCTTCAGCGCGGTATCGAACTCCGCACCGCTGCTCTTGAACGCGGCTGAATCCAGGCCGCCGCCCTCGAACGATGGAACGACGGTCGAACCGATCTTGACGTGGGCGATCGTGCCGGCAGGCGCATCTTCGTTCGAGTAGCTGACGCCCGCCTTGGCCAGGGCGCCCTTGGCGATGTCGCAACTGGTGGTGAACACCTTCTTGCCAACCGGATCGAACTGGAACTTGCGGGTGGTGTGATCGGCGACGACGACGACCGGACTGGTGGCCACGGCCTGCTCCATTGCCGGGTTGCCGTAGTGGGTCAATGCCTTGAACAGCGGGAAGTAGGTCAGTGCAGCAAGCAGGCAGCCCGCCATGATGATCGGCTTGCGGCCGATCTTGTCGGAGAGCCAGCCGAAGAGAATGAAGCACGGCGTACCGATGATGAGCGCGCCGGCAATCAGCAGATTGGCCGTGGTGCCGTCGATCTTCAGCGTCTGGGTCAGGAAGAACAGCGAGTAGAACTGGCCGGTATACCAGACGACGGCCTGGCCGGCGGTCGCGCCGAGCAGCGCCAGCAGCGCGATCTTGCCATTGCGCGAGAAGAAGCTCTCGGTGATCGGCGCCTTCGACAGCTTGCCCTGGCTCTTCATTTCCTGGAACAGCGGCGACTCGCTGAGTTGCAGGCGAATCCAGACGGAAATGCCGAGCAGCACGACGGAAAGGAGGAACGGAATGCGCCAGCCCCACTCCTCGAAAGCTTCATTGCCCAGCGAGAAGCGGCAACCGAGGATGATCAGCAGCGAAAGGAACAGTCCGAGCGTGGCCGTGGTCTGGATGAAGCTCGTGTACAAGCCACGCTTGCCATTCGGCGCGTGCTCCGCGACATAGGTCGCCGCGCCGCCGTATTCGCCACCGAGGGCGAGACCCTGCAGCATGCGTAGTCCGATCAGGATGATCGGCGCCGCGATGCCGATCGACGTGTAGCTCGGCAGGATGCCAACCACGAACGTCGACAGGCCCATGAGCACGATCGTGACAAGGAAGGTGTACTTGCGTCCGATCATGTCGCCGATTCGGCCGAACACGAGCGCGCCGAACGGACGAACCGCGAAGCCCGCCGCAAACGCCAGCAGGGCAAAGATGAAACCGCTGGTCGGATCGAGCGCCGAGAAGAACTGCTTGGCGATGATCGCTGCCAGCGACCCGTAGAGATAGAAGTCGTACCACTCGAAAACGGTACCGAGGCTCGATGCGAAGATGACCTTCTTGTGGCCCTGGGTCAGGGTGCCGGAAGCTGGAACGGATGCCATGCTGGTTTCCCCTTCTTAGAATGAATACTTCGTGGTGAACTGCAGGCGCGTGAGCCGCCCATCGACACCGCTTTCGAGCTCACGCTCTCCGACCATCAACTCGGCGCCGACGTCGACCTTCGGCATGGGCGAGTAGAA
>JBEBXZ010000166.1:0-5317 GCA_040391335.1 Dokdonella fugitiva
CGACGAGCACGCACACCTTGTCCTTGACCTCGCCGATGATGTTCATCACGGTCGATTCATTGGGACGCGGGCGGCGCTTGTCGATGATCGCGAGATCCGCATCATCGAGGCGCTTGGCAATCGCGCGTGCGCGCACCACGCCGCCGACGTCCGGGCTGACCACGATCAGGTCCTCCTTCGCGTAGTAGCGCCAGATGTCGGCGAGCAATACGGGCGAGGCGTAAACGTTGTCCAGCGGCACGTCGAAGAAGCCCTGGATCTGATCGGCGTGCAGATCGACCGTCAGCACGCGGTCGGTGCCGACCGTGCCGATCATCTTCGCTGCAACCTTGGCCGTGATCGCGACGCGCGCCGAGCGCGGGCGGCGATCCTGGCGCGCATAGCCGAAATACGGCAGCACGGCGGTGACGCTGGCCGCGGACGCGCGCTTCAGCGCATCGACCAGCACCAGCAGTTCCATGAAGTTGTCAGCGGTCGGTGCCGAGGTCGGCTGGATCACGAACACTTCCTGGCGACGCACGTTCTCCTCGATCTCGACCTGCACTTCGCCATCGCTGAAGCGACCGACCTGCGCCTTGCCGAGAGGGACACCCAGTTCCGAGCAGATCGCCTGCGCCAGTGGCCGGTTGGAATTGCCACTGAACACCAGGATGCTTGCCGAATTCGCCGAGGTGTTCACTTGCTACTCCGTAATCTTGGCTTGCAGGAATGCTGGCAACTGCCAACGGGCAGCAGGAGGATCGTGCGTCACGAGGTGACTGGGGCGGCAGGATTCGAACCTGCGAATGCCAGGATCAAAACCTGGTGCCTTACCACTTGGCGACGCCCCAACAGAAACAAAAAGATCCTGCCTACTTGTCCGCGGAAACGGGGACAGGGCCCGCTTACGCCATATGCTGTTCCATTTCCGCCAGGGCATCGAGCAATGGCGAACGGTTCACGCCGCGCGCGATCCACGCGCGCATGCCTTGCGGACAAGTGGCGGCGATGGACTGCCCCGCGTCGACGCAGATCGGCATGAAAACCGTTCCGCCCGAACCACTGAGCCTCGGCTCGCCGCACGCTGCCAGCCAATCCAGCGCCTGCGCGACCGCAGGATACCGCGCCCGCACCACCGGCTCGAACGCATTCTGCGTTTTCGCCCCGGCAACAAAGCCCGCAATTGTCAGCGGTAGCGAATCACGTGTCAATTCCGCCGCCTGAAACAATTCGGCGGTTGGCACACTGACGCCCGGATCGACGATCAGGAAGCTGCGTTCCGGCAGATCCAGCGCCTGTATTTCCTCGCCGATGCCCTCGGCAAACGCGGAGCGCCCGCGCACGAACACCGGCACATCCGCACCCAGCGCCAAACCGAGGCGAGCGAGATCATCGACGCCCATCCCGACGCCCCACAAGACATTCAGCGCAACCAGCGCGCTCGCCGCATCGGAACTGCCGCCGCCCAGCCCCCCGCCCATCGGGATGCGCTTGGTGGTCACGATGTCCGCGCCAAGCCGTGCTCCGCTGGCCATCTGCAACAGACGCGCCGCACGCACGGTCAGGTCCTGTGCCTCCGACACATCCACCAGCTCTGCGTCACGACGGATCTCGCCGTCCTCACGGACACGCAGATGCACCGTGTCGCCCCAGTCGAGCAGCTGGAACACGGTCTGCAGGAGGTGATAGCCGTCCGCGCGACGGCCCGTGACATGCAAAAACAGGTTCAATTTGGCAGGCGCGGGCCAGGCGCTCCAGCCGTCGCCGCGCGGCCCCTCGCTCATCGCGCGTTCCAGCGCTGCACGACAAGACGCACCTTGTAGCCATCCCGGCTCGCGAAAATCTTCTTCGGCAGCGGCGGCTGCCGGGCCTTGTCGTAATCGAGATATTCGATCTTCCAGCCGGACTGCATGAATTGAGCCGGCAAGCCATCCTCGCGAAACACGATTTCCGACTTGCCGCCGGCGCGCACCGCCCGCACCCAGGAGCTCAGTTCGATCACCGGCACCTGCCAACCCAGTTCGCGTTCGAGCAGGGCAGCCGCACTGTCGCCGTTCACGGTCCCGCTGCGCAGCCCTTCCAGTTCGGCGTGCTGCTCGTTGCCGGTCAAGGTCCAGGTCTTGCCGGTCACCGGCGCATTCATCGTCACGCGGAATCCACCGCCATCCTGCTCCCACTCGATGGAACCACTGCCTCCGTCCTGCGGCCCGGAGATCGCGATACGCCCATTCAGCATCCACGAGGCCTCTGCCAGCAGGACTCTCTCCCGCAGCTCCTGCGCCGCGAGCAAATTCGCATCCGGACGCAGCCGGGGCGCAGCGCAACCTGCAAGCACGAGCAGCACACCTGCAAGGGCGAAACGCCCCGGACGCCACGCAGCCGCGGCCAGCCAACTCACGAGATCAACCGCCGCATCGTTTCCAGCAGCACCCTGTTCTTCGCGTCCTTGGCCATCCCTTCTTCCCAGACGCGCTTCGCTTCCGCGCGCTCGCCTTTTGCCCAGAGGATTTCCCCGAGATGCGCGGCAATCTCCGCATCGGGCTGCAGCGCATAGGCGCGGCGCAACTGCGTGATCGCCTCGTCAAGCTGCCCCCGGCGATACAGGACCCAGCCATAACTGTCGACGATCGCCGGTTCGTCCGGTTTGAGTGCCAGCGCCTTCTCGATCAGAGCCTGCGCTTCGGCAACGCGATCGTTGCGATCGGCGAGCGTATAGCCCAGGGCATTCATTGCTTCGGCATTTTCCGGGTCTGCCGCGATGATCGCGCGCAGATCCCGCTCGCCACGCGCGAAATCATCACCCTCGATCGCCAGCATCGCACGCGCATAAAGCAGGCGCGGCTCTCCTGGATATTGATCAAGCCCGCGCGAATACGCCGCCACGGCGTCCGATGCACGCGACTTGCGTGCATACAGATCAGCCTCGAGCAGCACCAGATCGACCGCCTCGCGCGACTCGGCGCCCGCGGCGATGCGCAATTGCGAGATACGCTCGAAAGCCGCATCCGTATCACCGGCCTGATCGGTCAGTACGACGCTGCGGATCCCGGCATCCAGCCAGCGCTCGTCGTCCTCCGGCACTTCCCTGTACCAATCCAGCGCTTGCGCCGTTTTGCCAAGAATCTCCGCCAACTGGCCGAGCAGGAAGATGCGCTTGCCGCCACGTTCCGACTTGTCCGCCTCGATTTCGCGATACAGCGCCGCCAGCATCGCCTTGTCATTGGCCCGCGACACATACGCCGCGCGAGCGCCATAGGTCACGTCGGTCTGCGCGCCCGCAGCCAGCGCGCGCGCGGCACCGGCATTGTCACCGCCATCGGCGAGCAGGGCGGCGTACCCCGTCCGCAGGCGCAGGCTCGAGGGATCGCGCTTGAGTGCATTCTGGAAACGCTCGCGCGCAGCCGCCTTGTCGCCACTGTCGAGGGCGAGTTGCGCGCTCCAGGCATAGGCATCGCCGCTTTTGAAACGCGCGACAGCATCCGCCGAAAGCTTTCCGGCCAGTGCCTTGTCGCCAAGCTTGAATGCAAGCTGGCTCATCGCGATCCAGTCCTGCTCCTTGTTGCCCAGGCGCGGCGGCGTTGCGAGTCGCGCCAGCAATGATTGCGCGAGTTTCTTGTCCGCAGCGCCGAGAAGAACCTGTGCCACCGGTCGCCAGGCGTTGCCGGATGCACGCCGGGTCAGTGCTTCAAGCTGACTGAAGGCGGTTTCGACATCGCCTTCCGACAATGCGATCCATGCCCGCGCCTGCAGGATGCCCGCCGCATCCGCATCGAGCATTTGCCAGCGCGCCAGGGACTGCCTTGCCAGGGACCACTGCTCGACGGCGATCGCCAGGCGTGTCGCCTGCTCGGCAATCGCCGGATCGGCGGAAAGCTGCGCCGCTTCCGAATAGCCGCGCGCACCGCCTGCAAGGTCATTCCGCTGCAGGGCCAGTTCCGCACCGATGAGCTTGAGCGGCAGGTCCTTATCGCGAGCGACCGGCGCGACGTCATGCGTGGCAGCTTGTCGCAGCGGAGCCCGTGGCGCTGTGGTCGCACACGCCGCCAGAAACAGCGTGTATAGCACGATGAATGAAAGCTGCCGCGGGTTGCAGGTCGCCACCGACACACGGATTTCTGATCTTGGACAGCCGATGTGCACGCGGGAAAATCCTCGAGATCCTGTGATTGCTTGAACTGGCGTCAACGCGCCCGCACAATTCGACACGGTCGGCGCACGCTGGCCGGGACTCCAAAGCACGCGCCGAAGCGATCTTTCCAGACCGCGACGCAACCTGTTTCGTTCACGGGCAAGCTTAGCCGATTGTTGCACGCATGGCCCTGATCACTCTCGGACTCAACCACCTATCCGCGCCGGTTTCGCTGCGCGAACGCGTGGCGTTTGCTCCGGAAATGACGGGCAATGCGCTGTCGGAACTGGTCGCCCAGCCCGGCGTGCGCGAAGCGGCCATCCTGTCCACCTGCAACCGCACCGAGCTGTATTGCAACGTCGACGCCGGCGCGGAAACGGCGCCATTCGCGTGGCTGCATCGGCATCAGCAGCTGAGTGGCGCGAACATCGATGAGTTCCTTTATCGGCACCACGATTCCGATGCCGTCCGCCACCTGTTCCGCGTTGCCACCGGCCTCGAATCGATGGTGCTCGGCGAGCCGCAGATCCTCGGCCAAGTCAAGGATGCGTATGTGATGGCGCGCGATGCGCGCACCCTCGATGCGCCGCTGGAGCGACTGTTCCAGAACACCTTCGCGGTCGCCAAGCGCGTGCGTTCGGATACGCGCATCGGCGCGAACACCGTATCGGTCGCGTTCACCGCGGTACGCCTCGCCGAGCGCGTTTTCACCGACCTCGCCGATGCCTGCGTGCTGCTGATCGGCGCCGGGGAAACGATCGAGTTGACCGCCCGCCACCTGACTGAAGCGAAAGTGCGCCGCCTGATCGTCGCCAACCGCACGCTGGACAATGCACAGGCGCTGGCCGGACGCTTCGGTGGCTATGCCATTCCATTGTCAGATCTCGGCAAGCACCTGGCTGAAGCGGACATCGTGATCACCTCGACGGCCGCGCAGGAACCGGTGCTGACCAGAGCCATGGTTGCGGCAGCGATTGCGGCGCGACGGCGGCGGCCGATGTTCCTCGTCGATATCGCGGTTCCGCGCGATATCGAGGAATCCGTCGGCAAGCTCGAGGATGTGTTCCTGTATACTATCGACGATCTGCGCGAAGTGATCGACGAAAACCTGCGCTCCCGTCAACAGGCCGCGCGCGAAGCGGAAGCCATGATCGAACTCTCGGTCGAGCATTTCATGGGCTGGTGGCGCGCACTCGATCTGCGCAACCC
>JBEBXZ010000167.1:0-5312 GCA_040391335.1 Dokdonella fugitiva
ATCACCGACAGGCGAGGCGGCGCGAACGGCGCGCGCTTGCGGCTGCTGCCGCAGAAGGACTGGACGGTCAATGATCCGAAGGAACTCGCGCGCGTGTTGCCGAGGCTCGAGCGCATCCAGAAGCGCTTCAACGATTCACAGCGCGGTGACAAGCGCATCTCGCTTGCCGACGTCATCGTGCTCGGCGGTGCCGCGGCGATCGAGAAGGCCGCCGCCGACGCTGGCCATGCGCTCAGCGTTCCGTTCACGCCCGGTCGCACGGATGCCACGCAAGCGATGACCGACGTCGAGACCTTCGCCTACCTCGAACCCACCGCGGACGGTTTCCGCAACTATCTCGCCAGGGGCAATGCGCGGCCGCCGGCCGAGGCGCTGGTCGAACGCGCTTCGCTGCTCGACCTCACCGTGCCGGAAACGGCCGCGCTCGTCGGCGGCCTGCGCGTGCTCGGGGCCAATACGGGGGGCACCACGCACGGTGTGCTCACCGCACGGCCGCAACGCCTCACCAACGACTTTTTCGTCAACCTGGTCGACATGTCGACCGAGTGGAAGAAATCGACGAGCGAGGAGGGCATCTACGAGGGACGCGATCGCAAGAGCGGCGAACTCAAATGGACGGCAACCACGGTCGACCTCGTGTTCGGCGCCAACTCCGAGCTTCGCGCCGTATCGGAGCATTACGCCTCGGACGACGCCGGCGCCGTCTTCGCGCAGGACTTCGTCAAGGCCTGGACCAAGGTGATGAACCTGGACCGCTTCGACGTCTTGCGCTGATCGGCTTGTCGCGGGCAGGGGAGCGTGCGGCCTCCTGCCCGGGGCATGGCGGCAGCCTCGATGACCGGGCCAGCGGAACCGGGCCACGAGATGCATTCGAGGGAGGGGGCGTGCGGCAATGCCGCGTCAAGCGAACCGTTCCCTCGTCTTCCTACTCGCCCGCGTAGCTGTCATCCATGCCGTGGGCGAAGATGAGGTCCGAGCTGCGCTCGAGTGCCCCGATCGAGCACGCATTGCCGACCGGGCGCGCGTTGCCCTGCTGGTCGATGTGCTGGAACTGGCCGGCGGGGCGTCGGCAGCGGGACTGCGAAACGGCGCCGAGCGCGAGGCTTCCGGCTCGCGGTGCTGCGTAGGGCATGTCCGCGCCGATCATGCTGACCGGCGACAAGCCGATGTTCACGCCGACCTGGTTGCCCGTCGTGTCGCCGGTGAGGACGCACGTGCCCTGGCCGGCCGCACCGATCAGGTTGTAGCCTGCCGACACGGTGCCCGATGCGAGCGTGCTGCAATCGGGCGTGGGAACCGGGTGGGCGGAGAGGTTGCCGGTGATCAGCATCGATCCCAGGGTTTCACCGCCGCGCAGCGAAACGCCGCCACCCTGTCTTCCCGCGAGATTGCCCGTGACGGTGGACCATGACAGCTCCACGCTTCCACTGTTGTAGACATCGAGGCCGCCGCCATTCATGTCGGCGACATTGCTGGCGAACACGCTCGAGCTGACCGACATGTCCCGGCCCTGGCCGAGGCTGGCACCGCCGCCGTCGCGAACCGCGCTGTTGCGCGTGAACGCGCTGCGCGTGATGCGCACGGGCCCGTTGCCCTGGAGGACGTGCAAACCGCCGCCGGACGAGCCGCCGTGGTTGCGGTCGAACCACACGCGGTCGATCGTGAGCATGCGTGGAAACGAGAAGCGCGCGCCGCCGCCATTGAACGCGGAGCTGCCATTGCCGGCGTGCACGGTGTTGCCGCCTTCGATGCGCATGCCGAACAGTCCGACCGCCGAGCGGTAAACGCTGCTGCCATCGAGGTCGAACACGCGCTCGACGCCGTTGCTGCGGATGATCGTGCGGTCGGGGCCCTCTCCGATCAGGATGCGCCCTTCGCCCTCGAGCGCGATGATGTCGAGGTCGCCGGTGGCACCGAGATCCTCATCCTCTCCGGGAATGTTGACGTTGTAGATGCCGGCCGGGATCGAGATCAGGATCGGCGTGTCCTGCGCGCCGGCTTCCATCAGCGCGGCGCGCAGCGTGCAGCCGCCGATCGTGCTCTGGCAGATGCCGTTGCCGGGATTGCTGTCGGGGGCATCGGCGGTGGAG
Organism: Dokdonella fugitiva; assembly: GCA_040391335.1. Lineage (GTDB taxonomy): Bacteria > Pseudomonadota > Gammaproteobacteria > Xanthomonadales > Rhodanobacteraceae > Dokdonella > Dokdonella fugitiva_A. Next base: position 2,091 of record JBEBXZ010000167.1, read on the forward strand.
TTCACCGCATAGTCGACGCGGCCTTCGAAGGCGCCGCGATCGCATTGCTGGCGCTGGATCGAACGCTGGTCGGTGGATGCGCATTGGCCGATGCTGCCATCGTTGGGGATCGGCGCACCGGAATTGATGGCCGGACTGCCGGGAAGCAGCACATGGACGGGCAGCGAACGGCCCGCGTCGGCGAGCGTGCCGAGCATCGGGTCGGTCGTGAGGTCGCTCGCGACCGTCGAGGTGAAGTTGCAGTTGCGTCGCTCGAAGATGTTGTGGCCGTAGCTGATGGCGACGGTTGCGCAGTAGAGGTCCGCCCCGCTGGCCGATGTCGAGCGTACCGAATTGTTGGCGACGATCGAATTGTCGATGCGCAGGATGCCGCTGCTCAGCGAGACGCCGCCGATGGTCTGCCCGGTATTGCTTGCCACGGTGACATTCTTCAAGGTCACGTTGGCGGTGCTCGAAAGGGCGGCGGACCCCTCGGCCACGTTTTCGCTCAGCGTGGTGTTGGTCAGCCTGAGCAACTCGCCGCCGTTGTGGCGGATCGCGGCGCCGTCGCCCTCGAAGGCGCGGTTGCGCGTGAACGCGCTGCGCGTGATCGTGACCGGTCCCGCGGCCGCGGCAATCGTCAGGCCGCCGCCACGGTTGGCAGTGTTGGCGGTGACATGTACGCCGGTCAGGCTGAGGTTCCCTGCGCAACCGCGAATGGCGCCGCCACCGGCATTGTCGTTGCCGGCGTCGCCGCCGAGGAGGGTCAGGTTGAGGAACTGGACGTTCATGTCGCTGCGGCAGGCGAGGTCGAAGACGCGATCGAGGCCATCGGCATCGATCACCGTCTTGCCGGCGCCCAAGCCGACGAACACGATCACGCCGCTGCCGTTGACGTCGATGTCGCCGGCTGCGTTCGCGTTCTCGAGCCGGCCCGGGCGGCTCAGGGTGAATCGGTTCGTGAATCCCTGGAACGTGATCACGTCGGTTTCCGTGCCGGCCGCACAGCCGCCGAACGCGGCGTTCGTGTTTGCCGCCTGTACGGCCTCGCGCAACGAACACCTCGAGGCGTCCTCGCCGAACTGGTCGGATGGCGTCGTGACCACGATGTTCGCCGCAGCCGCCACCCCGCTGGCGCAAAGCAGCGCGATTCCGATGCCGAGGACAGTGCAATTCATGATCGATCTCCCGAGGACGAGGGCTGCCTGCCCTTGTCCACGGCAAATGCACTGGCGGGGGGCCACTTCGGGCATGCGGGAGGATCGGGCGTGCAGCCACGTTTCTCGACGACGAAAACCACGCGGGTCGTACACGGACCTCATGCAGGTATTGCCCCACTTCGTTCGTCCCTTGTCGGAAAGAACTGTCCCCGGTCAGACGGGCATCGTCGGCAAGGCATCCGTCGATGCCGAGGGCATCCGGCTCTCACCAGGTTTCCCGCACAATGCCTTTGTCCCGAACGGTGCGGATCCCCGAACAATGAGCAGACGGGCCCTCCATCCCCTTCGCCCGATCAATCGACGTCGCCGGCAAAAATACCTTCCTCGCGATCGAGGAAGAATTGCCACGTACGCTCCTCGACGCCGGTGCTGCCACTGCCGCCGATCAGGCCGCGCGTGCGCAGGTAGAACGTCTGGTTCATCGGCGGCACGAAGCCGTGGTTGACCCATCCATTGCCGGTGCGTTGCATCGTGCCGAGCAGGCTGTAGTTCGTGCCCGCCAGGGAAAAATACACTTCGGGCGGCAGCAGCAGTTCCGGTGCGGGCCCCCGGCGTCGCCAGGCGATGCGGTTGGCTCCCGCGGCGTAGGCGATGATTTCGAGGTTTTGCATTGCGGCCTCGGGCACGCCGAGACGCCCGATTCCGTATCCTCCAGCACCGCCCAGTGCGCGGAACTGGCCGGTGAACACGGACTTTCCGTCCGGCAGCGCAGACACGCCATTGCCGAAAATCGGATCGATGAGCGCGGACGAGGGAGCGAACGCGGGATCGCGCGTGCCATCGGCGTTCAGGCGCACGAAATCCGAGGTCAATACGCCGCCGACATCGTAGATGTTTCCGGTGATCAGCAGCTTGCCGTCCGCCTGCAAGGCCATCGCGCCAAAACCGGCCAGCACGTCCGGATGATAGTCCGGGTCCGCGCTGCCACTGGCATTGAGCCGCGCAAGGCTGACCCTGGCCACGCCCGCCATCACGTCGAAATTGCCTGCCACGAGCATTCGTCCATCGGGCTGCAAGGCGAATCCACGGACCCTGTCGTTCGCGCCCGGCGCGAAATCGGTGTCGAGCGTTCCGTCGCCGAGCAGGCGGGAAAGATGGCTGCGCGGCGTGCCGCCAACGCTCGAATAGTCGCCCCCTACGAGAATCCGGCCATCGGCCTGCACGGCCAGGGCGAGGACGTTGCCGTTGATGTTGGGGTTGAATGCCGTGTCGCGACTGCCATCGGCATTCAGCCGGCCGATGCGATTGAACGTCGAGAAGCCGATGGAGGTGAATGCGCCGCCGAGGATGATTTTTCCATCCGCCTGCAGGGCAATCGCGTTGACGGTGCCATTCACGTTCGGATTGAATCCGGTATCCAGACCGCCCGAAGCATCCAGGCGCGCCACGCGGTTGCGCGTGGTGCCGCCGACGCTGGTGAAGCTGCCTGCGAGTACGATCTTCCCATCCGGCTGCACGGCGACCGCGTAGACCACGCCACCCTGGATATCGGGATTGAATCCGGGATCCACTGATCCGTCGGTGCGCAACCGCGCGAGCCGATTGCGCGCGAGGCCGCCGGAGCGGTATCGCTGCCGCCATGGCCAAGCTCTATTTCTATTATGCCAGCATGAACGCGGGCACGTCGACGACGCTGTTGCAGGCGGATTTCAACTATCGCGAGCGCGGCATGGAGACGATGCTGTGGACCGCGGCGCTCGACGATCGTTACGGGGCCGGGCAGATCACCAGCCGCATCGGCCTGCTCGCCGAAGCGCATAAGTTCGACCCCGACAGCGACCTGTGGGCGGCGGTGCGGGCCGAGAATGCGGAGCGCCCGCTCGCCTGCGTGCTCGTCGACGAGGCGCAATTCCTGTCGCGCGAACAGGTGCTCGCGCTCGCGCGGCTCGCCGACGAGGCGAATATTCCCGTGCTTTGCTATGGCCTGCGCACCGATTTCGCCGCGAACCTGTTTCCCGGCTCGGCGGCGCTGCTCGGCCTTGCCGATGCGCTCGTCGAACTCAAGGCGGTGTGCGAGTGCGGG
>JBEBXZ010000168.1:0-5282 GCA_040391335.1 Dokdonella fugitiva
TTTCGTCGCCGCCGTTGCCGGACGAGCGACGGCTGGTGCTCGCCGGCTCGGTGATGCTGGAAAGGAGCGAGCCGCAGGCGTGCGGACCGTGCCGCGACGTCAACTACGATGCGTCCCTCGTCCCCGACGGCATCGCGCTGTCGGACGACCCGATCCTGGCGGCACGGGCGGCGACGTACTCGGTGTCATTCAATCGCCGCGAGCGCGAGATCGGTGTAGGCGCGGCGCCGCAAGCCACCGGTGCTGCCACGCAGGAGGCTACGCGATGAACCGCCACGGACATTTCGATGCGCTGGCGCGGACGCTGCACTGGGGCATGGCCGCGCTGATCCTGGCGATGCTGTTCATCGGCGTCGGCATGGTCGCCTCGCTGTCGCTGCGGCCACTGCTGATCGACATCCACCGGCCATTGGGCATTGCCCTGCTGTTGCTGGCGTTGCTGCGCCTGTTCAACCGCTGGCGCAGCCCGCCGCCGCCGCTGCCGTCCGACCTGCCGGCGATCCAGGCATTCGCCGCGACGGCCTCGCACTGGCTGTTGTACGCGCTGATGCTGGCGATGCCGCTGCTCGGATGGTCGATGCTGTCGGCTGGTGGCTATCCCGTGCGGATGTTCGGCGGTGTGTCGCTGCCGCCGATCCTGCCGCAGGATCCGGTGCTGTACGCATCGCTGCGCGCTGCGCACGGCGCGCTGGGCTATGCGCTGTTCGCGCTGGTGCTGGCGCATCTGGGCGCGGCGCTGTACCACGCATGGGTGCGGCGCGACGGCGTGTTCGCGTCGATGGCGCGCAGTGGCGCGGTAGCCGCCACGCCAACCCCGGTCGAAGCGGAGGGCATCGGCGACTGATCGACGGCATGAACTCCCGATGATCCGCAGGTCTTGCCGATCGTGCCGCCGCAGCCCGCATCGGTACTACCATCGCTGTGCCGCACGAAATCGTCAGGCCGGTCAGCGGGATTGACTGCTGATCGGCACGCCGATGCCGCACGGGCTGCCGGCATCGCCATCGCTGAGGTCGAGCACGGCATGGGGCAGGGCGTCCGCCAGCGATGCGCCCCAGGTTCTGCGGAGCGAGGAGCAGCGATGAAGCCAGTTTCTCGAGGGCTGCGGGGCCGGACGGAAGCGGCGGAAAATCTTTCCGCCGCTGCTCCTGACGCGATGCCGCAAGGGACTCTATCCGGGTGCGTCCCGATTCGTTGCGAATGCCCCGCGACGGAGAGAGTCATTGCCGTCGAGATGGTCGATCGCAGTCGGAGCGCGTCTCAGCGCTGCTCGAAGTCGCCGACGAAGATCGCGTCGCCACGGAATTCGTAGGCGCCGATATCGGGCCTGGCGAGTGCGTCATTGCGATGGTTCGGATCGCTCCAGGCGCGCACGAAGCCGGTTCCGCGCTGGTCGGTGGCCAGGTTGCCGGGATTCACGCCACGGTCGATCGCCGGGCTCAGGCGCGAGATCGGCAGCACCGGCGCAAGGCCAACCGAACGATCGAGCGGGAGCAGCAGGGCGTCGGTGGCAAACTGGTTCGGAGCCGACTGGCTGGTGATCACGCTGCTGTTGTAGTCGCTGCGGAACAGGGAATTGGCGGCATCCAGCGTGCTCGGCAACTGGGTCGCCGCCACGCGTGCGAGATCGGAGAACTCGCCGGTGTTGCCGCGCGTGTTGCGATCGAACAATGTGCTGATCAGCTTGACCTGTGCGTCCGTTCCCGTGACCCAGAGGGCGCCGGAATCGGCGCGCTGGAATGGCGCACCGGGCGAGACGGCATTGTTCGCGAACGTGCTGTTGCGTATGGTCAATCCGCCCCGGGACACGGTCAACGCGCTTGACGTGGCGACGGCGCCGAGCGCCTTGTTGTCGTGGAAGGTGGAGTTCTCGATGAGTCCCGGCGCAATGCCTGGTGTCGTCGAGCCGTCATAGAAGAAGCCGCCGCCTTCGACGTTCGCGACCGAATTATTGATCAGCGCGCTATTCGACATGCGGAAGCTTTCGAGCGTGACGCTGTAGATGCCGCCTCCTTTCCCGATGGCCGTATTGCCCTCGATCAGGGTATTGGTGATCACCGCATTGATGCCCGGAGAAACCAGCGACAGGCCACCGCCATACTCGGCGCTGTTGTTGGCGATGACGGAATGGTTCGCGGTGAACAGGCCGGCGCGGATATAGGCGGCGCCGCCGCTCGGCTGGAAGCCATTGGCAACCTGGTTGCCGCTCATCGTCACCCATTCAATCGTCACCGGGCCGGAATCGGAATAGATCGCGCCGCCGCGGGTGGCCGCCGTACTCGCCGTCAGGTTGGAGGCAAGGATGCGCAGGCTGCCGCGCGACTTGTAGATGGCGCCGCCATAGCCCGCTTCAGTGACCAGTGCGGCGCCGCGCGTCAGCTCCATCGCGTTCAAGGTGACCGACTGGGTGCTGTTCGGCAGGTTGATCCTGAACAGCCGGTGCGCGTTGGCGCCGTCGATCTTGAGGCGATGCGCGCCAGTGCCGTTGATCGTCATGTCGGTGGTGATCGTGATCTCGCTGGCCAGTGCCAGCGTGCCCTGCAGGTTGCTGCCGAAATTGATCACGTGCGGCGCACCGGCGGTGCCGTTGGCGGCGACGACCGCTGCGCGCAAGCTGCCCGCGCCGCTATCGTTGAGGTTGCTGACGTTGAACGTCACGGCGTGCGCGGATGCGGCGCTTGCGCACGCGGCTATGAGCGCGAGGAGGGGGAAATGCTTCATGGTGACTCCGGAATTCAGGGGCGGGAATGCGCGACTTGGCCCACGCACTTGCCGCTAGAAGACGGGAACAGGATGAATCGGCTATCTGCGTGAAGGACAATGCGCAGCGGCTGCTCCATACGCGTGGTCCGCTGCAGGGCCCGTCAGCCGGGCGATATCTCCGGCCATGTGAAGCGCATCACGGATATTTCGTGACGTAATGCACGAAAGCTTTTTGACGCAGACATCGTAGAATCGCCGGACACGGCGGATAGCATCTGTTCGCGACGGTGCTGCGACGCAGCGTGTTCCCGCGGCGTCTGCTTGTTTCCAGGGACTCGTGGACCGCCGGACCGACCCCCACCCGTAGTGCCGAACGCTGTCCAGGCAGACCCGCATGAATGAAGAAAATCCAGCCGTACCCACTCCGCAGGACGTCACCCAGTTGCTGCGTGCCTGGGGCGGCGGTGATGCCGAGGCGGCGGAGAACCTGACCGAGCTGGTGTACGCGCAAATCCGTGCAATGGCCGGCAAGCATCTGCGCCGTAGCGGTTCGGGCGTGACCTTGCAGGCAACCGAACTCGCCAACGAGATGTTCATGCGCCTGCTCGAGGCCGAGGTCGACTGGCGCGACCGACGCCATTTCTTCGGCGTGGTCAGTGCGGCCCTGCGCAATATCCTGATCGACTCGGCGCGCGCGCGCGGCAGCGAGAAGCGCGGCGGCGGGAAGATCCACGTCACCTTGTCGGCGGCGAATGACGTGATCGGCGGCGATGGTGACGCCGAGGCGCTGCACGAGGCGCTGGTGGCCTTGCGTGCGCTCGATGAACGCAAGCACGAAATCGTCGAATTCCACTACCTGCTCGGACTCAAGCGCGAGGAGATCGCGCAGCTGGTTGGCGTGTCCGTGCCGACCGTCGATCGCGAACTGCGCTTCGCGCGGGCCTGGCTCAAGGAACAGCTGCAGGCATGAGCGCGTCACGCTGGCAGCGCCTGCAGGACCTGTTCGATGGTGCGCTCGAGCTGCCTGCCAGCCGGCGCGAGGCATGGCTGGCCGCGCAGGAAGTGGATGCCGACCTGCGCGACGAAGTGCTCGCGCTGGTGGCCACGCACGATTCGCAGAACGAGAGCTTCACCGCGCGCCTTGGTGCGATTGCCGGGGCCGTCGTGCAGCAGCCGGCGGCCGGGACCCGGCTCGGCCCCTACGTGCTGATCGGCGAGATCGGCAGCGGTGGCATGGGAACCGTGTTTCTCGCCGAGCGCGTCGACGCCGAATTCGACCGCCAGGTGGCGATCAAGCTGATCCGTGGAGTCCCCACGCGCGATGCCAGCCAGCGCCTGCGTCGCGAACGGCAGATCCTCGCCAACCTGAGCCATCCGAACATCGCACCGTTGCTGGATGGCGGCACCACCGAGGCCGGCCAGCCGTATCTGGTCATGGAATTCATCGACGGCGTGGCGGATGCGGGCCGCGTGGCGCTAGCAACGGCGGACGAGCCGGTCATCCATCAGGCTCCCTCGATCACCGAGTACTGCCGGGCCGGCGGATTGCCGCGTGCGAAGCGGCTGCGCCTGCTGCAGCAGGTCTGTCGGGCCGTGCACTACGCGCATCAGCGCCTGATCATCCATCGCGACCTCAAGCCGGCCAACGTGCTGGTGCGCCGCGACGGCACGCCGGTGCTGCTCGATTTCGGCATCGCCAAGCTGCTCGATCGCGATGCGTCGGGGCAGCAGACGCAGACCGGCTTGCCCTGGTTCACGCCGGCCTACGCCAGCCCCGAACAGCGCAGCGGCCGCAGCGTGAGCACCGCGACCGACATCTACGGACTCGGTGCGCTGATGTACCAGTTGCTGACCGATCAGGTGCCGCAGCCCGAGGCCGACGGACGATTGCCGGCACCCGGCAGCTTGCGCCGCCCGGATGGCGAACGTGCGGGTGATCGCGAACTCGACATCATCATGGCCAAGGCCACGCATGCGGAACCGGATCGCCGTTACGCCTCGGGCGAGGCACTCGCGAACGACATCGAGCGATACCTGCGTGGGCGTCCGATCCAGGCGGCGCCGGACAGCGTGGGCTATCGCTTCGGCAAGTTCGTGCATCGCCACCGCTGGGGTACCGCGGCGATCGCATTGCTGCTCGGGTTGACGGTGGCCTTCATCTGGAAATTGTCGATCGAGAACGAACGCGCGCGCCGCGCCGAAAGCATTGCCCAGCGCGAATCCGTGACTGCCGGACGCGTGGTCGACTATCTGGTCGGCCTGTTCGATGCCGCATCACCCGACAAGGCGGGCGGACGCCTGTTGTCGCCGGTGGAACTGGTGGATACCGGTGTGCGCGAACTGCGCAGCCAGTTGGCCGATGAGCCGCAACCCAAGGCGCGGCTGTTCGCCGCGCTTGGCGAGATCAGCGCCAAGCTCGGCCACAACGAGAAAGGCATCGCCACGATGGAGGAGGCGATCCGCCTGCAACGTACGCTGGATGATCCCTTGCGCCTGTCCCGCTATCTGCAGGTGTACGGCAACATGCTCAATTCGAGCGGACGCTTTGGCCAGGCATCGAGCGTGCTGCTCGAAGGCCT
>JBEBXZ010000169.1:0-5255 GCA_040391335.1 Dokdonella fugitiva
CACGACCGGTCCCTTGTCGATGAACAGGCCAGTCAGATCGGTTGCTTCGTCGAGCGAGCCACCGCCGTTGTTGCGCAGGTCGACCACCACGCCATCGACTTTTTCGTCGCGCAGTTCGACCAGCAGGCGCTCGACGTCGCGCGTGGCGCTCTTGTAGTCGGCATCGCCACGTCGGCGCGCATCGAAATCCTGATAGAAGGTCGGCAGCAGGATGACGCCGATGCGGCGCGTCGTGTCGCCGCTCTTGACGTCGATGATCGATTTCTTCGCCGCCTGTTCCTCGACGCTGACCTTGTTGCGGGTCAGGGTGAGGATCTCGTGCTTGCCGTCGGGACCGGCTGCTTCGGGCAGGATCTCGATGCGCACCACGGTGCCTTTCGCGCCGCGGATCTTGTCGACGACATCGTCGAGACGCCAGCCGATGACGTCGGTGATCGGGCCCGATTCGCCCTGGCCTACGCCGACCACGCGGTCACCCGCCTTGAGCTTGCCGGAGATCGCCGCCGGGCCGCCCGGGATGATCTCGCGGATCGCCGTGTATTCATCCTGGCGCTGGAGCACCGCGCCGATGCCTTCGAGCGACAGTTTCATCGCGATATCGAAGTTCGCCGAGGCGCGCGGGCTCAGGTAATTCGTATGCGGTTCGATGGCCGTCGCATACGCGTTCATGAAGGTCTGGAACACATCCTCGCTGTTGAGCTGGCGGACGCGATCGAGGTAATTGGAGTAACGCTTGTCGAGCGTCTCGCGGATATCCTTGTCGTTCTTCGCGGCGAGCTTGATGCGCAGCCAGTCGTTCTTGACGCGCTTGCGCCAGAGATCGTCGAGTTCGCTGGAATCCTTGGCCCACGGCGCTTTCGCGCGATCGTACTGGTAGCTCTCGTCCACGCTGAAGTCGAATGGCTTGGCGAGCAGTTCGCGCGAATACGCCAGGCGTTCGGCGACGCGCTGCTGGTACAGGTTGAAGATCGCGAACGGCGCGGACAGGTCGCGCTCGAAGATCGCGTCATCGAGCTTGTCGCGCGAAGGCGCGAAACGATCGATATCCGTCCTGGTGAAGAACAGGTGCTCGCCATCGAGGCTGTCGAGATAGCCGTCGAAGATCTTCTCCGACATCGCGTCGTCGAGCGGCATCGGCTTGTAGTGGAAGCGGGACAGGAAGCGCATTGCCCAGATCGCCGCCTCGCCCTGATCGGCAGTCGGCTTGAGCAGCACCGACGAGGCGGTGTCGGCGGTCGGCTTGGCGATCGCCGTCGTGCCGAGCACGGCGGCGAGAACGAGACTCAGGGCGATCAGACGCATTCAACTCTCCAGCGTTCGGACGTCGGGCACTCCCGCGTCGGACAGTAAAGCCTACGTGATTTCGAGCGTTTCCGCGCCTGAGAAGCGCTCCAGGGCGGAAACTCCATACCAAGGCGCACACGATCCACCCGCAATGCGCAAACCACGCTACGACGGGTTTCCGGAACGCTACCGGAATGCCATCTCATCGAGGTCGATGCCTCGCGGTGGCCCGGACGCGTCCAGCGATGAGATGCGGCTGTTTCATACGCAACACAAGGTTTCGCGGGGCTTTCGGCAACGGCTGTGGCAGGAACGGCGGGATCTCCGACCCGCGCGGCCGGCCGAAGTTCGCGGCACGGCCCGGATCGCACAGGCCCGATGCGCCGCAAAACGATCCGCATGTCCAAATCATCCGTTCGACGGTGTTCATGTCGATCAGGCGGCGCATGGCCGTCGATCGGAGAACGAACATGCGAGTTCCTTCACGTCATGGCGAATGCCTCGTCCGCGCTCTGCGGCGAGCGGGACGCGTCGCCGCCAGCCTGTCGCTCGCGGCCACGGCGCTGGCCAGCCTCGCCCAAAACGCCGACGCCGCCATCCTGACCGTTGGCGCGCCAGGCAGCGGTTGCAACCACACCAACGTGCAGGCCGCGGTCAATGCCGCCAACAGTGCCGCCGGCACCGACGAAATCCGCATTGCCCGCAACGCCACGTGGACGGCGCAGCAGATCACCATCAATACCAACGAAGAAGTGCATCTGGTCGGCGGCTACGCGACCTGCACCAGCCCCGTGCCGGATGGTACGAAGACCATCCTCAGCGGCGCCGGCGGCGATGCGCGACCCGTGCTGACGATCCGCGGCAACGGTTTCGTCTTCCTGCGCAACTTGACGATCCGCGACGGCGACCAGGCCGGCAACGACAACGGCGGCGGCATCAACTTCGCCGGCGGCGGCATCCTCGACATCGCCGACACCACGATCACCGCCAACAGCGCCAACGATGGCGGCGGCATTTATGCGACCGGCACGACGATCGAGGCCGAGGTCGTGCTCGGCGCCAACGTCACGATCAGCAGCAACATCGCGCGCAACAGCGGCGGCGGCATGGTCTCGAAGAGCCTCGAGACGAGCATCATCGGACCCGGGACGGCACTGATCTTCAACGAGGCGCGCGGCCAGTCCGGCGGCGGTTACGGCGGCGGGCTCGTGGTGGTCAGCGATCAGTTCAAGTCGTATGCCTACATCAGTTCGAACGGTGTCGGCGGCATCGGCGTGATCTACTCGAACGAAGCGAAGTACGGCGGCGGCATTGCCGTGCTGGTCGGAGGGGGTTCCAGCCAGGACGCGGAAGCCCTCATCTACAGCACCGATCCGCAGCAGCCCGTGCGCATCAACGCCAATCGCGCCAGCGTCGCCGGGGGTGGCGTGTATGTGCGGGAAATGGATTCCAACGTGGCCGAGGTGGGGTCCGCCCGCCTCTGGCGCGCCGCCATCATCGACAACACGGCACCCGATGGCGCGGCCCTCTACGCTGAAGGGACAGGGACGGTCTATTTCTTGCCGTTCTCCGGGGCCGCCTCGGCGCCGTCCGGAACGCCGCAGAACCAGATCATCGGCAACTTCACCGGCAACACCGGCGGCGCAGTGCTACGCACCGCGAATGGCTATCTATACCTGGATCGTGTGGAGATGCGCGGCAACGAAGGCGGCCGCGTGCTCTATGCCACCGATACGCCGGTTTCCTCGATCAAGAACAGCCTGATCGCCGACAACAGCGCGACGCAGGAGCTGATCCGCTCGGCCGATGAAGGCGGTGGCATCTTCGAGATGCGTCACGTCACCCTCACCGGCAACGCGATCGGTGCGCCGCATGTCCTCTTCGTCAACCACGTGTTCAATTTCGACCGCAGCCTCGTCGCGCAACCCGGCAAGCTCACGCTGGCCGCCAGTCCCGGCACGCGCAACATGGAGTACGTGCTGACCAATGACCCCAGCCTGTCCGGCGGCGCCCTCTACCTCGGCGACCCGCGCTTCATCGATCCGGACAACGGCGACTACCACCTGCGCGCCGGTTCGTTCGCGGTCGACTACGCACCCCAGAATGGCGGTATCGATCTCGAAGGCCTTGCGCATACCACCGACATGCCGTTCGGCGGTCTCTCGGGCCGCACCGCCGATGTCGGCGCCTACGAACGCCCCGCGCTGCAGCCGCTCGTGCTCAATAGCGACTTCAATGCGAACCTCGCGTTCTGGACCGGGCTCTCGGAGTCGTTCTGGGATGGCACGACGAATGCCTCGGGGCCTACCGGCTCAGGCTCGGTGCGCATTCCTCCCGTCAGCAATCCTGAGCAAATCGATACGACATACGTCGTCGGCCGCTCGCAATGCGTCCATCTGCCGGGACCGGGCATCTACCGCCTCAACGGCTGGGGCAAGGTCACCAGCACCATGTTCGAAATCAACAGCGCGATGCTGCGCTGGGAACTGCGCTACAGCGCCACCGGGCTCAACTGCGAGGGCGGCGTCTACAACCTGACCGGATCGCATGTGCTTGCCAGTGCAAACACCTGGAACCATCCATCGAACGCAGCCTTCATCAACGTACCGCAGGGAACGTGGACGCGCTTCACCACGCTGACGATCAAGCTCGATACGGCCGGCAACCAGATGCCGCCTGTTGGGTGGTTCGACGGCATCACGCTCGACATCGAAGGCAGCGACGTGATCTTCAAGAACGGTTTCGAGGCTCCCTGACGTGCGCGCAGCGCAGCGGCTTCCGGTGCCGCAGTGCGTGTCCGCGCCCCAAGCCTGGCACGCCCTCGCGATCCCGCTACACTGGCGGGGCCGCGAGGGAACCATGTCCGAACCGATATCCGACGACGCGCCGCCGCTGTCATTCGAGGCCGTTTACGACCGGCTCAAGACACTCGCGCATCGCCAGCTCGGCCGTGGCGCGCGCGGCACGCTCGATACGACCGCCCTCGTCCACGAACTCTACCTGCGCATGGGTGACGGTGAAGGGCGCGTGTTCGAGCGTTCCGCGCAGTTCTATTTCTACGCGGCACGCGCGATGCGCCACCTCCTGATCAACCGTGCGCGCGACCGCAAGCGCCTGAAGGCCGGCGGCGAATGGGTGCGCGTCACGCTCGGCGATGCGGCCGAGGCCGCCCTCGCCGTCGAAAGCGCCGACCAGGCATTCGCGATCGAGGAAGCGCTTTCGCAGATGGAAGCCTCCGAGCCCCGCGCTGCCCGTGTATTCGAGCTGCGTTATTTCGCCGGGCTCGGCGCCGACGAGATCGCCGCGCTGGTCGGCGTCACGCGACGCACGGTCGACCGCGACTGGCGCTATGCGCGTGCCTTCCTGCTGGCCGCGATCCAGTGAAAACAGGGCCGACATCGACTGGCGACATGGGGCAAGCGGCGAATGATCCGACGCCGACCCCGTCGGAACTGCGCGAGCGCTTCGAGGCAGCCTTGCGTTGCGAGCCAGGCGCTCGCGCGGCCTGGCTGGACAGGCACTGCACAGGCGCCGACGAGCGCCGCGCGATCGAGCGCATGCTCGAAGCCGACGCACTCGATACAGGGCACACGATCGACCGGTCGGTCGAGGATCTGCTCGACCGCATCGGCGAGGACGACACGGCGCCACCGATCGGTGCGCGGATCGGCCCGTTCGTGCTGGTCGAGAAACTCGGCGAAGGCGGCTCCTCGATCGTGTTTCGCGCGCAGCGCACCCAGGACGATGTCGTCCAGCAGGTTGCATTGAAAGTATTGCGCCATCATCTGTACACGCCCGGCGAACGCCGCCGCTTTCGCGACGAACGCCGTGCCCTCGGCCAGTTGCGCCATGCCGGCATCGCGCGCCTGATCGAGGGCGGCATCACCGATTCGGGCACGCCGTACAACGCGCACGAACTCGTCGAAGGCGAGACGCAGCTGACCCAAGCGCGCCCGCAGCGTCTCGAAATC
>JBEBXZ010000170.1:0-5252 GCA_040391335.1 Dokdonella fugitiva
ATGCCGACAAACATGGCGGCAAACAGAGGCATGCTCGCCACTGCGACCGCGGCAAGCCCGGAAGCGACGCTCTGTTCGGCGAAACAGACCAGGCCATTGCCGAGGCTAAGCAGCAGGACTCCGGTGACTGCGGAATTCCTCCACTGTGCGCGGGTCGGTGCAGGGTAGCCGCGCCAGCGCAGGTAGAGGTAGAGCGCAGCACCGGCGAGCAGGAAACGGATCGCGCCGAGCATGAAAGGCGGCCAGCTTTCCAGCGCGAAGCGGATCGCCAGATAGGTCGAGCCCCAGATCACATAGACGGCCAGCAAGGCCAGCGGTATGAGCAGGCGCGGTGAAGCGAAACGCGAAGCAGGCACGACCTCCGCCACTTCGGTCGCGGACGGCTCGGGATTCTTGTTCATGGAACGATGGCCGTCTATGCCGGGCGGCATCGCCAGGCTGTGATTGGGGGCAGTTGGTTGGACTCCGCCTCATCCGTGGATGAGTGAGCCCGGCGTTTGAAAAGGCGGTGCGACAGACCTATCGCGAAACGCCGGAATGGTTGCCCTGGTTGCGCAGCACGGTGAATTCGCCGTCGATCACGCCGGGCTTGTCCGCAGCGGGCGCATGCGGAGTGCGAGGGCTTGCTGCACGCGGCCTGCGCAAGGCATTGAACAGCATCCATAGCGCGCCACCGATCAGCAGGGCGGCGAATGCGACCAGGCCGAGCATGAGCACGCCGAGTACCGCGACGATGCCCAGGACGCCGCCGAGCAGACGAACCAGCGGATGACGCAGGCGGGGACCGAAACGGGCATGGAACATCACGTACTCCTCGAAATCATGCCGGGCGCCGGCGCAAAGCCGCTTCGCGCGTCAGCACCCGAACGGTTATTCTTGGGGCTGAGTTCGTTGCCCGCAAGTGTCGAAGGTTGGAATGAGCGTATCCCGTGCCTGGTGTCGTGTTGAGGACATCCCCGATTTCGGTGCGACTTCCGTTCAGGTCGATTCGTCCACCGGAGGCTTCGAACTGGTGGTCATGCGCCAGGGGGAGCAGGTTTTTGCTTACCACAACGAATGCCCGCATGCCGGGCGCAGCCTCGAATACGCGCCGGGCAAGTTTCTCGTCAAGGACGGTCGCATCATCTGCGCAGCGCACGGCGCCGTGTTTGCGGTGAGTTCTGGCGAATGCCTCGGTGGGCCCTGCCGCAACGGCCTTGTTTCCGTCCCGCTGCGGATCGTCGATGGCTGGATCACGCCCGGCGACTGAGTTGCAGCATATCCGGACGCTGTTCGTTTCCGTGCATTTTGTTCGGGAATATGAACGAAATGGGACGTACGATCTTTGCCGTTGACACTGCTGCAAGGCGCGGAATACGCTCCGCCCCGAGTATGCATCGGCGTCTGCCTGAATGCCTGTCCCGCGCCCGGATGAATTTGCGAGCGCTGCCGGGATGTTCATGCGCTGACGCTCATTTTCCTTGCTGGAGTCATCCATGTCCGGTCGCCGTCATCAGCTCCTCGCCTTCTGTATCGCGTTTCTCGCTTCATTGGCTCCAGCATTTGCCTCGGCCGCCGATCCGCTTGCCAGTACCGCTGCGGATGCCGCGGAATTCCGCACCCAGGCCGACGGGATCCGTGCCTCGATGAAGGCGGGTGGGCAGTACGCCGAAGTGCCCGCGGAGAAACAGAAGCGTGTGGGCGAACAGCTCGAACATCTGCAGGCGATCTACGACAAGCGCGGCAGCAAGCCCGCGACCCAGCGCCAGGAAGTGGAGATCATCAATGTAACGTCTGAAATCAACGCCTTGCTCACGGGCAATGACGACGAGCGTGTGATTTGCGAACAGGTCAAGAAGACCGGATCGAATCGCCACGAGCGTATATGCCAGACGGTTGCCCAGCGCAATGCGAACCGCGATGGTGGCAAGGCCGCACTGCGCGAAATACGACCGCAGGGACGTGCCGGCAACAATTGAGCCGGCCGGTGACCCGGTTCAAGCCTGCGCTGCCCCTTCGCTGGGTGGTGCGGGACGGTGAAATTTGCGACAGGTGACAAAATTGTGTCATCCGTCGCGTTAGGATTAGCGGATCCCGTTTTCCACGAGAAGCCAGTATGCGCAGCAAGCCCTCGGAAACGCCGAAACCCACGGAAGCCGAACTCGGCATCCTCAACGTGCTTTGGGAGCGCGGCGAATGCACGGTTCGCGACGTTCACGAGGCGCTCTACCGCGAGGATGGCGGTGGCTATACCACCGCACTCAAGATGTTGCAGGTGATGCATGCCAAGGCGCTGGTGACGCGGGATGACACCGCACGCGCGCACGTCTATCGGGCAGCAATCAGCAAGGAGTCGACGCAGAAGCGCTTCCTGACCGACATCGTGCAACGCGTTTTCGATGGTTCGCCATCGCAGCTCGTGTTGCAGGCGCTTGGCGGCGGTTCGCATGCGAGTCGCGAGGAGCTCGACGAAATCCGCGCGATGCTCGACCAGATCGAATCAGGAATAGACCGATGAGCACTGTCCTCGCCGCGGCGATGCCGTGGGTATACGCGATTGGCTGGAGCTTGCTGCATTCGCTGTGGCAGGGCGCGCTGATTGGTGCCGGCTACGCGGCGATCCGCCATCTCGTACCGCAGGCGCAGGCCAGCGTGCGTTATGCCTCGGGATTGATTGCGCTGTCATTGCTGGCGATCTTTCCGATCCTGACGCTGTGGCTGCTGTGGCCTGCGATGGACGCCGGGTTGAACACGGTCGGCATGATGGAGGCGGGCGATACGGCGCTTTCAGTGTCCACCGCGATCGATTCCGTATCGACGGATGGCGGCTTGTGGGGTCTGTTGCCGGCGCTCGTCGCGCTCTGGATGCTGGGCGTGGCGATCAGTTTCCATCGCGCCGTGCGCCAGTGGCGCGGGCTCGAACGTATCGTTTTGCAATATTCCGAATTCAAGCCCGAACTGGACCACCTGCTGCGTCAGGTCGCTGGCGTGTTCGGGGATTTCGCGCGCGTCCGCGTACTGGTTTCCTCGCGTATCGACACCCCGACCCTGATTGGCTGGGTGAAGCCGGTCATCCTGCTGCCAACGGCGGTGGCACTCGGTTTTCCGAGGCACCAGCTCGAGCTGATCCTGGCCCACGAACTCGGCCATCTTCGCCGGCACGATCATCTGGTCAACCTGGCTCAGGTCGTCGTCGAGACCGTGCTGTTCTACCATCCGGTCGTGCACTGGATTTCGCGCGAAGTCCGCCATGAGCGCGAGGTCTGTTGCGATCAGCTCGTTTTGCGGGTCACCGACGGCCATCCCTCGGAATATGCGCGCACGCTCGCCGCACTCGAGAACCTGCGGCAGAAGGCTCCGCAGCTTGCCGTCGCGGCAACCGGCGGCATGCTGGTCGATCGCGTGCGGCGGATCCTTGGACTGCCGCACGCCGGCCAGGCAACCGCAGGCACCGGCACCGGTTTCGTGCGTCTTGCGATCGCGGTCGCGGCGATCGTATGCCTGCTCGGCGTGAGTACCCAGTTCGATCGCATCGACACCGAGGATGCTCCAGCCGAAGTTGTCCAGATGCCCAGACCCACCGGCTTTCTCGCGGCCGAACCGGAATTGTCGATCGCGCCGCTTGCCGCACCTGATTTTGCCTCGGTGCCGGAAGTCCTGCTGCAGCCGGAAGAGGACGGGACCGTGCCAGCCGAGGAGGATCGGACCGATTCAGGGCGCGCATCAGCGCATGTTGCATCCAGTGCCCCAATGACGCCGGCGACCGTTGATCCGGTGGCTATCGCGCACGTCGAGCAAGTCGGGCATGTCGATTCGACAGTGGTGGCTGCAACGGGTCCGGAAGTGGCGATTGTCGCGCAGGTGGATGCGACAGCGTCGGTCGAGACGATCGAGGCTTCGGTATCCGGCGTGGACGTGCCAGAGCAAGCGGTGTCATCGTCGGGCAAACCGCCGTCACATGGCGCACCGGTTCTCGTGCATCGCGTGGCGCCGGTGTATCCCTCGGCAAACCTGTCGCGTTCGAAAGGGCATGTCGAGTTCGAATTCGCCATCGACCGCCAGGGCAGGGTGCGCAATATCGTCGTTGTCTCCGGTGACTCGATGGGAGTTTTCGCGGATGCGGCGCGGCGCGCCTTGCGCCAGTGGCGCTTCCAGCCCTTGCCGCCAGATTCCGAATCACGGCGTTTCCAGCAGGATTTCGTATTCATCGACCGGCCACTCGTCGATGCCGAAGGTGATGAAGCGCGTTGCGCGCGCAGCACGGGCTCGCACATCTGTCGCCCGATCCGGATCAGCGATGCAATGAAATCTTCCGCGGAAGTTGTCGCCTCGGGGCACGAGGCATTGGCAATGAAGGGTAGTTGAGGTTATCCGGCCCCGGCATGCAGCCGGGAATCGCTTCAACAACGGCGCTGCGGATTGCCGATCGATCCGCCCCGGAATGACTTCGCCGCATGGATGGGTGCCTCCCCGTACCGTCCGTTGCCAGCACCGTTGCTTGCTGGGGCCTGGAGGCACGTCTTCTGAACCCGCGCCCCCTGGCTACGCGTATCAGTTGTGGAATACCAGATTGACCATGACCAGGGTCGTGACCAGGATCAGGAAAGTCAGCGGCAAGCCGACGCGCAGGAAATCGCGCACGCGATAGCCGCCGGGGCCGGCGACCACGAGCAGGACCGGGTTCGCGCTGGGCAACAGGAAGGTGTTGGACGTCGAGATCGCGACGATCAGCGCATAGGCGGCCGGGTTGCCGCCCGAGGCCAGCGCGATATTGATCGCCATCGGCACCATCATCACCGCCGCGCCGACATTCGAGATGATCTGCGAGAAGCCGAGGGCGAGCACCGCGATGAACGCCTGCAACACCCACTGCGGCACGTCGCCGAGATACAGCATGACTTCCTGCGCGATCCATGCCGCCGTGCCGGTCGAATCCATCGCGCTGCCGAGCGGAATCAGGCAGGCGAGGATGAAGATCGTCTTCCAGTTGATCGAGTGATAGGCCTCGTCCATGCTCAGCACGCCGGCCAGCAGCATGCCGACCGCACCAACCAGCATGGCCACGGCGAGCTTGATGTCGGTGAACAGGCCCAGCCCCATCGCCAGCGTGAAGAAGATCAGCGCATGCCAGATCTTGCTCGGCCGTTGTTCTTCCTGCGGGAAGTCGGTGACGACGACGAAATCGCGTGATTCGGCGGCAATCGCCAGATCGCGCCACAGGCTGTGCAGGACGAGCGTGTCGCCTGGACGCAGCGAAACCTGGCGCACGTCCT
>JBEBXZ010000171.1:0-5246 GCA_040391335.1 Dokdonella fugitiva
CCTGATGTCCCCGCACCGCCTGCTTGCCGAGCTGCAGAAAATTCCCGATCCTGCCCATTCTTCCCCTGACTGATCCAGCGATCCTGCTGGTCGCGTAACGAGGTTTCCATGCGCCAACTATTGAGCCTGCTGCTGTTGTTCGTCGCCGTCGATACGTTCGCGGCCACTCCCGAGGAAGTCGTCGGCAAGGCGATGGGCGCGCTCGCACCACAGGTCAAGGTGGATGTCGTGCAGGAATCGGTCGTGCCGGGCTTCTATGAAGCGATCGTCGGCAGCCAGTTCATCTACGTGAGCAAGGACGGGCGCTACGTGCTTGATGGCAGTGCCTTCGATTCGGTCAGTTCGCGCGACGTGACGGAATCGGCACGCGCCGGCCAGCGCCAGTCCGCACTGGCCAAGGTCGGTGCCGACAAGCGCCTTGTTTTCGCTGCCGCCAAGCCGAAGTACGCAGTGACGGTGTTCACCGATATCGATTGTCCGTTCTGCCGCCGTTTCCATGATCAGATCGCGGCCTATAACAATCTCGGCATCTCGGTTGAGTACGTCTTCCTGCCGCTCGATATCCATCCCGGCGCGGACAAGAAGGCCGAAGCCGTCTGGTGTGCCAAGGATCGCAACGCGGCTTTCACGGCGGCGATGAGCGGCGCCGATACCGGAAACGCAACCTGCGCGAATCCGGTCGCCGAGACGACATTGCTGGCACGTCAGATCGGGGTCAGCGGAACGCCGACCCTGCTCGCACCCGATGGCTCGCGGGTCGCTCCGCAGATCGCCAATGTGCCCGACAAGCTGTTCGCCGAGCTTGAACGTCTGGCCAAGAATCCCATTGCCAAGCGCTGATCGCGCTACCCACTTCCGAGGAGTTCTCCATGAAACGTCACATGCTCGCCGTCGCCTTTTTCCTGCTGGCTGCAATCCCGCTGCCGCAGGCTGCGGACACCAAGGAGGAGGCCGCTGTTCGTGCCGCCGTGACCAAGCTGGTGCCGAACGTGAAAGTCGAAATGATCGAGAAGTCGCCGATCGACGGCTACTACCAGGTCATCATCGGCAGCCAGCTCGTGTATGTCAGTGCCGATGGCCGCTATGTGCTGCAGGGCACGCTGTACGACGCCGATGCCAAGGTCGACGTGACCGCCGAGCGCATGTCGCGCGTGCATGTGGCGAAGCTCGACTCCTATCCGCAGGCGCAGCGCATCGTCTTCGCGCCGACCGGCAAGCCGAAGTACAAGGTCACGGTGTTCACGGACATCGATTGCGGCTATTGCCGCAAGATGCATTCGCATATCGCCGAGTACAACGAGCGTGGCATCCAGGTCGACTATCTGTTCTTCCCGCGCAGCGGCCCGAATACGCCGTCCTTCGACAAGGCGGTATCGGTCTGGTGCGCCAAGGATCGCAAGCAGGCGTTCACCAGCGCCAAGGCCGGGCAGGACCCGGCGCCGCTGAAGTGCGACAACCCGATCGCCGACGAGTACCAGTTGGGTATCACCGTCGGTGTGGATGGCACGCCAGCGGTCTATGCGCAGGATGGCAGCAAGATCGGCGGCTACCTGACCCCGGATCAGCTGCAGGCGCAGCTTGAACGCATTGCCGCCATATCGGCAAAGCCCGGCGCCTGATCCGCGCGATGTCCTGGCCGGGCGCCTGCACGCAGCGCGCCCGGTTTCGTCGCCGCAGCATGTCGTGGATCGCGCCACGGCCGGCGCGTGACCGCTGTCGCCGCGCTCGCTGCGCAGCCTGTCTGCTCGTCGCGCCGCTTCATCGGCTATCATGCGCGCCCCTTTTGATCCATCCGCCATGATCGTCCTTGACGGCCAGCAGGCCCTTTCCGAATTCCGTATCGAGCGCCATAACGCCGCGTTGTCACGCAGCGCGCGTGGTTGCCTGCTGCGCTCCGCGCGGCATGTCCATCTTGTCGCCGCAGACCCCGGCGCCACGCTGGATCGCGAGCGCCTGCAACGCATCCTGCTCGCCAGGCCCGGTGCGCCGCAGCCAGCGACCTTGTGGGTGGTGCCGCGCATCGGCACGATTTCGCCGTGGTCGAGCAAGGCGACCGATATCCTGCATGGCTGCGGATTCGCGATTTCGCGCGTCGAACGCGCGATCGCCTACGAACTCGACAATGCGCCCGCTGCGGATTCGCCGGAATGGCAGGCGATCCTCGCCCATCTGCACGATCCGATGACGCAATCGGTGGTCACCGATCTTGCCGGGCTCGATCATCTGTTCGATGCGGGTGCCCCGCTGCCGCTGGAGAAGGTGGCGCTGGCGGGCGATCCCATGCAGGCGCTGGATGCGGCGAATCGCGAGCTGGGCCTGGCGCTGGCGGCCGACGAGATCGCCTATCTGGCCAACAGCTACGCGACGCTCGGGCGCGATCCGACCGATGCCGAACTCATGATGTTCGCCCAGGCGAACTCCGAGCATTGTCGGCACAAGGTGTTCAACGCCGATTACACGATCGATGGCGAGAAGCAGCCGATGTCGCTGTTCTCGATGATCCGCAATACGCACAAGCTGTCGCCTGCACATACCTTGTCGGCCTACAAGGACAATGCCGCGGTGATCGAGGGTGGCGTTGCCGAACGCTTCTTCGCCGATCCGCACAGCGGAATCTACGGCGCGCACCGGGAAAGCGTGCCGTATGCGATCAAGGTCGAAACGCATAATCACCCGACCGCGATCTCGCCGTTCGCGGGCGCGGCAACCGGCGCTGGCGGAGAGATCCGCGATGAAGGCGCGACCGGGCGCGGCGGAAAGCCGAAGGCCGGCCTGACCGGGTTCAGCGTCTCGCATCTGCGCATTCCGGGCCTGAGCCGGCCCTGGGAACAGGTGCGACCACAGCCGCCACGCTTCGCGACCCCATTTGAAATCATGCGCGACGGCCCCATCGGCGCCGCTGCGTTCAACAACGAGTTCGGCCGGCCCTGCCTCGGCGGTTATTTCCGTACGTTCGAGCAGGCGACCGACGAAAATGGCCTGCGTCGCGGCTACGACAAACCGATCATGATTGCCGGCGGTCTCGCCAACCTGCGTGCGGATCACGTCGAGAAACGCATGCTGCAGGCGGGCGATGCGGTAATCGTGCTTGGTGGCCCGGCCATGCTGATCGGTCTCGGCGGCGGCGCGGCTTCTTCGGTTTCCGCCGGCAGCAGTTCCGCCGAGCTCGATTTCGCCTCGGTGCAGCGCGACAACCCCGAGATGGAGCGCCGTTGCCAGGAAGTCATCGACGCCTGCTGGGCGCGCGGCGACGCGAATCCGTTCGTCTCGATCCACGATGTCGGTGCCGGCGGTCTATCCAATGCGCTGCCGGAATTGCTCAACGATTCCGAGGTGGGCGGCATTCTCGATCTCGCCAACATCCCTTGCGACGACCCGCATCTGTCGCCGATGCAGATCTGGTGCAATGAATCGCAGGAACGCTACGTGCTTGGCGTGCGTCCCGCGGATCTCGCCGCATTCGAGGCGATCTGCGCGCGCGAACGCTGTCCGTATGCCGTGGTCGGTCACGCCACGGCGGAGCGCCGCCTGATCCTCGAGGACACGCGCGCAGGCGCGGGCGAGCGGGTCATCGACTTGCCGCTCGACGTGCTGTTCGGCAAGCCGCCGCGTATGCACCGCGATACGCGGCGCGTGGTCGAGCATCTCTCGGTGATCGCCGATACCGAAGGACTGGAGGTCGATGACGCGATCGAGCGCGTGCTGCGTTTCCCGGCGGTGGGCAGCAAGTCGTTCCTGATCACGATCGGCGATCGCTCGGTCGGCGGGCTTTGCTCGCGCGATCCGATGGTGGGTCCGTGGCAGGTGCCGGTGGCCGATTGCGCCGTCACGCTCAACGATTTCATCGGCCACGAAGGCGAGGCGATGGCGATGGGCGAACGCACGCCGCTGGCCTTGCTGGATGCCGCCGCGTCGGCGCGCATGGCGGTGGGCGAAGCATTGACCAATCTCGCCGCGGCCCCGGTCAAGCTCGATGAAGTGCGCCTGTCGGCCAACTGGATGGCGGCGGTCGATCACCCGGGCGAGGACGCGGCCCTGTACGACGCGGTGCGTGCGGTCGGCATGGAGTTGTGCCCCGCGCTCGGTATCGCGATCCCGGTCGGCAAGGATTCGATGTCGATGCAGGTCAAATGGGATCACGAAGGGGAAACCCAGCGTGTCGTATCGCCGGTTTCGCTGATCATCACCGCGTTCGCGCGCAATGCCGATGCGCGCCGCGTGCTGACGCCGCAACTGAAACTGGATCAGGGCGACAGCGAGTTGTGGTTGATCGATCTCGGTGCCGGTCGCGGTCGTCTTGGTGGCTCGGTGCTGACCCAGGTGTTCAATCGCGCCGGTGACCTGCCGCCGGACGTCGATGATGCGGCACGCCTGCGCGCATTCTTCACGGCGGTCCAGGAAGCGAATGCCGCCGGCCTGCTGCTCGCGTATCACGACCGCGCGGATGGCGGCGCCATCGTCAGCCTGATCGAGATGGCGCTGGCCGGACACTGCGGCCTCGACATCGAACTTTCCGGATGGGCGGACAATCTGCTGCGCGCGTTGTTCAACGAGGAACTGGGCGCGATCGTGCAGATCCGTACGCGGGATCACGATGCATTCAGTGCCTTGCTCGCGCGCCACGGCCTCGATCGCATCAGTGCGCGCGTCGGCCAGCCGAATGCACGCATGCGCGTCAAGCTGACCTATGAGGGCGACAAGGTCAGTGTCTGGTCGTGGACGTCGCTGATGGAAGCGTGGTCGGAGACCAGCCACGCGATGCAGCGCCTGCGCGACAACCCGGCCTGCGCCGATGCCGAACGTGCCTGGCGCATCGACGAGAACGATGCCGGCATCGTACCGAAACTCGTTTTCGATCCCGCCGAGGATATCGCTGCGCCGTATATTGCACGTAGTGCGAAGCCGCGAGTGGCGATCCTGCGCGAGCAGGGCGTCAATGGGCAGATCGAGATGGCTGCCGCGTTCACGCGCGCGGGTTTCGAAGCCGTCGACGTGCACATGAGCGACCTGCAGGGCGGTAGCCACGCGTTGGGCGATTTCAAGGGTTTTGCCGCTTGCGGCGGATTCAGCTACGGCGACGTGCTGGGCGCGGGGCGTGGCTGGGCATCATCGATCCTGTTCAATGATCGCTTGCGCGAGCAGTTCGCGGCGTTCTTCGCTGATCCCGCGCATTTTGCGCTCGGGGTCTGCAACGGTTGCCAGATGATGGCCAATCTCACGGAAATCATTCCTGGCGCACAGGACTG
>JBEBXZ010000172.1:0-5244 GCA_040391335.1 Dokdonella fugitiva
CTGGTCCCTGGAACTGCCTCAGCACGGGGCAAGTAAGCCCACTCCGGAACCCGTTGTGCAGAGACCGCACAACGGGTTCCGATCCGCCTTGCGCGGAATAACCGCTTCTTGGTTCCGATTGCATCACCATCGTCGCGGCACGACTCCATTCTCCCGAAGAGAACCGGTCATCGACGTGTGGCCTGAGTCCCCGTTTCCCGGCTCGATCCCGGACTGCATCCGTCATTACGCGCAGCCCGTTGGCGGCGCAGGAAATACGCGGCCAACTTCCCCTCCATCGATCGCGAACACGTTTCGCACCCTGCGAAACCCGCTTGGGAATCATGCGCGCGATGCGCAGGACCGGCGA
The DNA here is from genome assembly GCA_040391335.1 of Dokdonella fugitiva. Classification (GTDB taxonomy): domain Bacteria; phylum Pseudomonadota; class Gammaproteobacteria; order Xanthomonadales; family Rhodanobacteraceae; genus Dokdonella; species Dokdonella fugitiva_A. Next base: position 350 of record JBEBXZ010000172.1, read on the forward strand.
TGCTCCAGCTTCATGCCTTGCGCCAGACCAGCCAGGCCGACGCGATGATCGCGACTGCAATCGTCCCGATGTGGAATCCGTTCAGATCCGCCCAGGCCACGGCTGCGGCCATGTCCGGCCCGATGGCAGTGAGTGTCGAACGCAGCGGGATGCCGAGAAAGGACGCGACCTTCGCCGCGGCAAGCAGGTAACCGGCGTAGACACTGGCGAGTGCGGTGCCAAAAGCGGCCAGCAATGCACCCGGCACCGTATGCGCGAAACCGTGGCCACGCAGCACCCAGGCGATGACGGCGCCGATCAGCACGGCCAGCATGATCAGGTCAAATTGCAGATAGATCTGCAATACGCACCAGACGGCGCCACCGGCCAATGCGCTCATCATCGCTGTCGCAACACCGATCAAACGCGTCGTGCCGCCCTTGCGCACGAGATCAACCGCCATTGTGGATATTTCCGGCAGCGACGAAATGGATGGTGGGCATCGGCGATGGCTCGTTCGAGGGATCCCGATCATACCGGGCACCCCGGGGCGGCGGAACCGCCACGCGTCATGCCCCGTCGCAAGTGATGCTCACGTGCGGATGCGGCGCACCGACACGGGAAGTTCGATATCCGGTGTTGCGTCGTCGGCAATGATCGGCGCCAGATACGCCTGCTGCATCGGCACCACGCCCGACCATACCGGCAATCCAGCGTCGGCCGGATCGTCCTTCGGCCCACCGCTGCGGATCTTCGCGCTCGCATCCTCGATCGCGAAACGCAGCAACGAGGTTGCCGCCAACTCGTTGCGATCGGCAGGCCGCGATTCCGCGGCACGGCCGGGAATCATGCCATCGACGAACCTGGCCAGCGCGGCGGCTTTTTCCTCGACATCCAGTACCCGGACGGCGCGTCCGAAAGCCACGACCGATCGATAGTTTGCCGAATGATGGAAATGTGAACGCGCCAGCACGAGTCCGTCGACCAGGGTCACGCAGACGCAGGCCGGAATCCCCTCGCCCAACGCACGCATGAGCCGGCTCGCGATCGACCCGTGCAGGAAAAGCGAGCTGCCTTCGCGCACATAGAGCATCGGGATCACGAAGGGCTGCGCGCCCTCGCCCGCAAACGAGACATGCGCGAGCCAAGAGGCATCGAGTACCGCATGGATGGTTGCCTCGTCGTAGTGCGCGCGTTGCCTGACGCGCTGGACCGTGTTCCGTTGCCTGTTGCGCATACCGACCTGTTCCGCTCGTGGACTTGACTCGGCCATCGTGGCAGCGAGAATTGGCACCTTCGAGTGCCACCTCCATCCATCTTCCCGGAGCCAATCATGTACGTGGAACTGGATGGACGCGGCGCCCGCTACGCACAACTGATCCGTGCACTGAAGGCAGCCATCCTTGAAGGGCGCCTCGCGCCGGGGTCGCGCATCCCTGCCAGCCGCACGCTGGCGAACGAACTGGAACTCTCGCGCAACACCGTGCTTGCAGCCTACGAGCAGTTGCAGGCCGAGGGCTTCCTGCTCGGCCGCGTCGGCTCCGGAAGTTTCGTCGCCGACGTCGGCAGTCGCGCGACCCCGATCCGTCGCAGCGGCGGTGACGTGCTCGCCGCGCCGATCTCGGGATTCGCGCGACGCGCGCTCGCCGCCAGCGATGGCGCACGCATTCCCGGGCGCCAGCACGCCGACCTGCGCTACAACCTGCAGTACGGCCTGCCGCTGACCAATCCCGCGCTGGCCAATGCGTGGCGACGCGAGATCACGCGGGCCGTCGAGCGCGCCGAATTCGACTATCCCGATGCGCAAGGCCTGCCCGCGCTGCGCGAACAGATCTGCGACTATCTCGCACGTCGGCGCGGCGTGAATGCCGCTCCCGAAGACGTGCTGGTGATCTCCGGTACGCAACAGGCTTTCGCGCTCGCCGCGCGCGTGCTGCTCGACGAGGGTGACACGATCGTCCTCGAGGATCCGCACTACCGAGGCGCACGCCAGATCTTCTCGGCACATGGGAGCCGCGTGCGCGGCGTCCGCGTCGATGACGAAGGTCTCGTGCCCAGCGCCTTGCCGGCACGCGCGCGGCTGGCCGTGGTCACCCCTTCTCACCAGTTTCCGACCGGCGCGCTGCTGCCGCTGGCACGTCGCATCGAACTGCTCGAATGGGCGGCGGCGCGCAAGGCCTGGTTGATCGAGGATGATTATGATGGCGAATTCCGTTTCGGCGGGCGACCGATCGCCGCGCTCAAGTCGCTCGATCACGACAGCCGCGTGATCTATATCGGCAGCTATTCAAAGACCCTGTTTCCGGCATTGCGGCTCGGCTACATGGTGCTGCCACGCGCCTTGCGCGAAGCATTCTGCGCGGCGAAGTGGCTGGAGGATCGCGGCAGCAATACGCTCGAACAAGCCGCGCTTGCGCACTTCATGGCCAGCGGCGGCTTCGAGCGGCATCTGCGCCGTGCCTCGCAGACCCTGCGCGCGCGCCGCACGGCGATGTTGGCCGGCCTCAAACTGCACGCCGGCAATGCCATCGAAGTGGTCGATTCCAACGCCGGCATGCATCTCACCGCTTGGCTCAAGACCGGCAACCACGCCGATTGCGAGCGCCTTGCCGCACATGCACGCCGACGGGGCCTCGGCCTGTACACGGTGGCACCCTATACCCTGCAAGCGGCGGCACGACCGGGCCTGCTGTTCGGCTATGCCGCGATGCCTCCGGCCGATATCGAAGCCGGCCTGCGCCTGTTCGGGCGTTGCCTCAGGGAAACCGGCCTGCTTGGTTGAAGCGGGCATCGATGCCCCGATATTCCGGCGTAATCATCCCGCAGGCCGCATAATAAGCGGCTGGCTGCGCCAGAACCCTCCCAGACCGACATGCCATGAGTGGATACAGCTCTACCTCCGAACCCGTGCGCTTCGAGCGCGACTGCCCGGCCGTGATGGTGCCGCAGGGCGACGCCGTGAATCTGCCGGCCGGCCAGGTCGGTTACATCACGCAAGCGCTTGGTGGCAGCTTCACGGTGTTCGTCGACGGCAACCTGTTCCGCATCGCCGGCAGCGACGCCGATGCGATCGGCAAGACGCCGCCCGCGCCGCTCGAACTGCCCGAGAACGCGCAGGACTCCGATGTCGAGAAGCTGGTCTGGGATCAGCTGCGGACCTGCTTCGACCCGGAGATCCCGATCGACATCGTCGAATTGGGCTTGGTCTACGATTGCGATCTCGAAGCACTCGAAAACGGTCGGCGCAAGGTCAATGTGCGCATGACCCTCACCGCGCCGGGTTGCGGCATGGGCGATATTCTCGTCGAGGACGTACGCTCCAAGCTCGAGATGATCCCCACCGTCAGCGAAGCCGACGTCGACCTCGTGTTCGATCCGCCATGGAACCATTCGATGATGTCGGATGCGGCGAAACTCGAAACGGGAATGTTCTAGCATTTGCGGTGATCCCGGGACAGCGCGCACCTCACATGCTCGTGAGGGTTCCTCTCCACCCAGGAACCGTGCTCCCGCTCGAAATCACGAGCCAGGCGCCTCCAGATGGCGCACCGGCACGCTCAGCCATACATTCGCGCCAGCACTTTCGCTCCTTCGCGCATCCGCCGCCGCAATGCGGCCGGACGGACCACTTCCACACCTGGCCCGCGGCTACGCAGCCACCACAGCAGCTTGTCGGTATCGGCCACGCGAGCGACCAGGCGATACTCGTCGCGGCCACGGATCGGGGTGAGAACCTGATCCGCGGACAACCGGCTTTCCGCGAGGTAGGGAGCCAGGTCCGCATCGACGATCAACTCCAGCTTGATGTCAGGTCCGAGCGGGTAGTCGAAAGATTTCTCCTCGCGAACGTAGCGTTCGAAATCGAAACCTTCCGGCGTCGCCGCCGCCTCGTCGAGTGCCTGCGCCTTGCTCATGCGCTGCAGCGCGTAATGACGCGGATCGGCGTAGTTCGCGACGGTCGCGACCAGGTAGAGCACGCCTTCGCGATAGACCAGGCCGAGCGGATTGAACATGCGACGCCAGATCCTGCCGGCGCCGGCCGCGCGATAGTCGGCCTCGAAACGCCGTTCATGCAGCAGCGCGTCATAGACCACCTCGCTCACGTCGGTCGCGACCTCCGGAGGCAGCAACTGCTGGCCATATGGCAACACCGCGATGCGTTTCGCCCAGCGCCCGATCGGCGCTTCACGCAGGTCGTCAAGCACGCGACGCGCCCTTGCGAACTCGGGTTCGAGCAGGTTCGACATGCGTCGTGGCAGCATCGGCGCGAGGTAGCGTGACAACAGTTCGTAAGTCAGCGCTGTTTCGGTATTCATCGGCGGAAAAGTCAGTTGCGTATCACGCACGGCCCATGACCAGCCGGCGGGCTTCGCCTCATCGCAGACCAGTCCGAACTTGCCGCCGATCTTGTGCAGATCGCGTTCCACACTGCGCAGATGCGTCTCGAAACCCTGGGCGGCCAACCTGGCGTGCAGCTCACCTGCGGTGATCTTGCGCGGACGCGCGGGCACCAGGCTCCACCCGGACATGCGGCCCACGATCGTCTCGGCCATCGGGTGCTCCACGGTTCCCTGGGGTGGCGGATGCAGCGTGGGTTTCGCCAGCCCCAGCGCTCACTCATGCGACAGGAATTGTCGCATCCGTGCCACATAGTGCTCCTTGATGAACCACGGAGCAAAGCATGGATTTCTTCGATGAACCCACTGCATCCACCAGCCACGGGCGCCCACGCCACTTCGTGCCGATCGCGCTCGATTCCGCGCTTGCGCGCGAGGGAGCGGTCTGCGCGCTGCGCATGATTGAAGGCCAGCGCTGGCACCAGCGACTATGGGGCCGCAATGGCATCCGCGATCACGACGTGCTGCGCCTGGTCGGCCTCGAACAGGACGACACCATCGGCGACAGCGCCACCCTCG
>JBEBXZ010000173.1:0-5236 GCA_040391335.1 Dokdonella fugitiva
TCCTCGCTTTCTCGGGAGGCCTCGATACGAGCTTCTGCGTTCCGTATCTGCAGGAGCGCGGCTACGCCGTGCATACGGTGTTCGCCGATACCGGCGGTGTCGATGCGGAGGAGCGTGCGTTCATCGAGGCGCGCGCTGCTGAACTCGGCGTGGCCTCGCATGTGACGGTCGATGGCGGCCCGGCGATCTGGTCGGGCTTCGTCACGCCGTTCGTGCGCGCGGGCGAGGGCTATCAGGGACAGTACCCATTGCTCGTGTCGGATCGCTACCTGATTGTCGAGGCCGCGCTGAAGCGCGCCGACGAGCTTGGCACGAAGGTCATCGCGCACGGTTGCACGGGCATGGGCAACGACCAGGTGCGCTTCGATCTCGCGGTCAAGGCGCTCGGCGACTATGAAATCGTCGCGCCGATCCGCGAGATCCAGAAGGAACATACGCAGACCCGCGCCTATGAGCAGCAGTATCTCGAGGAGCGTGGCTTCGGCGTGCGCGCCAAGCAGAAGGCGTACACGATCAACGAGAACCTGCTCGGCCTGACCATGTCGGGTGGCGAGATCGATCGCTGGGAAGCTCCCGGAGCGGGCGCGCGTGGCTGGTGTGCGCCGCGTGCCGAATGGCCGGCCGAGAGCCTGCAGGTGCGCATCGGTTTCGAACAGGGCGAAGCGGTCAGTCTCGACGGTGAGCGCATGCCCGGTCATCTGCTGCTGGCAAGGCTCAATGCGGTCTTTGCGCCGTATGGCGTGGGTCGTGGCATGTACACCGGCGATACGACGATCGGGCTCAAGGGCCGCATCATCTATGAAGCGCCCGGCTTGGTTTCGCTGCTGGCCGCGCATCGCGCACTGGAGGAAGCGGTGTTGTCCAAGGCGCAGAACCGCTTCAAGCCGGTGGTCGCCAGGCAGTGGGTCGAGCTCGTGTACGAAGGTTTCTACCACGATCCGCTCAAGGCCGACCTCGAAGCCTTTCTTGCTTCGAGCCAGCGCTGCGTGAACGGCGAAGTCACGCTCGAAACGAATGGCGGCAACGTGCAGGCGGTGGCGATCCGTTCGCCGCATATCCTCAACGCGAAGGGCGCGACCTATGCGCAATCGGCCGACTGGGGCGTCGAGGAGGCCGAAGGCTTCATCAAGCTGTTCGGCATGAGTTCGACGCTGTGGGCCGAAGTGAACCGGGGGCAGGGCGCGTGAGCGATCTGCTGCAAAGCACGCTTGCGCACCTGCGTGCGCTGGTTGCGTTCGATACGCGTAACCCGCCGCGTGCGATCGACAGTGGCGGCATCTTCGATTACCTGCGTGCGAACCTTCCGGGGTTCGATTGCGCGGTTGTCGATCACGGCGCCGGTGCGGTCAGCTTGCATGCCGTGCGCGGAAAGCCGAAATACCTGTTCAACGTACATCTCGACACCGTGCCGGATTCGCCGCACTGGACGGCCAGTCCGTTCGAGTTGCGGATTGGCGCGGATCGCGCAGTCGGTCTCGGCGCCTGCGATATCAAGGGCGCGGCGGCGGCCTTGATCACCGCCGCGCAACACAGTGATGGCGACGCGGCATTCCTGTTTTCCTCGGACGAGGAAGCGAACGACCCGCGTTGCATCGCGGCGTTTCTCGCACGCGGGATCCCGTACGAGGCGATCCTCGTCGCCGAACCAACGCGCGCCGAAGCGGTGCTCGCGCATCGCGGCATCAGTTCCGTGCTCATGCATTTCAACGGGCGCGCCGGGCATGCGTCGGGCGAGCAATCGGCGGCGGACAGTGCCCTGCACCAGGCGATCCGTTGGGGCGGCAAGGCGCTGGCCCACATCGAGTCGCGTGCACACGAGCGCTTTGGCGGGCTGACCGGCCTGCGTTTCAACATCGGCCGCATCGAAGGCGGCATCAAGGCGAACATGATTGCGCCGGCTGCCGAGTTGCGCTTCGGATTCCGTCCCCTGCCATCGACCGATGTCGAAGCGCTGCTGGCGACGTTCCGCGATTTCGCCGAGCCTGGCGCGCAGTTCAGCGAGACTTTCCGCGGCCCAAGCCTGCCATCCGGTGCGATTGCCGATGCCGAAGCGCGTCGTCTCGCAGCGCGTGACGTCGCCGATTCGCTTGAGCTGCCGATCGGCAATGCCGTTGATTTCTGGACCGAAGCCTCGTTGTTCTCGAAAGCCGGCTACACGGCGCTCGTGTATGGCCCGGGGGACATCGCGCAGGCGCACAGCGCGGATGAATGGGTCGCGCTCGACCAGTTGCAGAACTACACCTCGAAAATAATCGGAATCCTTGATGAGCAGCGCACATAAGCAAACGCGCCAGACCATCGTGCGCCTGCTTTCGAGCATGGCCAGCGCGAAGGAGATCTCGCAATACCTCAAGCGCTTTTCGCAGATGGACGCCAAGCGCTTCGCGGTCGTCAAGGTCGGCGGAGCCGTGTTGCGCGATGACCTCGAAGCGCTCACGTCGTCGCTCGCCTTCCTTCAGGAAGTCGGCCTGACGCCGATCGTCCTGCATGGCGCGGGACCTCAGCTCGATCAGGAACTGTCCGCCGCCGGCATCGAGAAGAAGACGGTCGATGGCCTGCGCGTCACTTCGCCCGAGGCGCTGGCGATCGTGCGTCGCGTGTTCCAGGCGCAGAACCTCAAGCTCGTCGAAGCACTGCAGGCGAACGACACGCGTGCGACCTCGATCACGTCCGGCGTATTCGAATCCGAGTATCTCGATCGCGACGTGCTCGGCCTCGTCGGGCGCGTCAGTCGCGTCAATCTCGCGCCGATCGAGGCAAGCCTGCACGCCGGATCGATTCCGGTCATCGCCAGCATGGGCGAAACCGTTGGCGGGCAGATCCTCAACATCAATGCCGATTTCGCGGCGAATGAACTCGTGCAGGTGTTGCAACCGTACAAGATCATCTTCCTGACCGGCACCGGCGGCCTGCTCGACGGCGTGAACCAGGTCATCGATTCGATCAACCTGTCGACCGAATACGATCATCTGATGACGCAGTCGTGGCTGCATTCGGGCATGCGCGTCAAGATCGAGCAGATCAAGGAACTGCTCGACAAGTTGCCGCTGACTTCATCCGTTTCGATCACCAAGCCTGCCGAGCTCGCCAAGGAACTGTTCACCCACAAGGGCTCGGGCACCCTGATCCGGCGCGGCGAGAAGGTCATGCGCGCGACCTCCTGGGACGAGCTGGACCTGGCGCGCATGCGTTCGCTGATCGAATCGAGTTTCAGCCGTACGCTGGTCGACAACTATTTCGAGAAGACGAAACTGTTCCGCGCCTACGTCAGCGAAAACTACCGCACGGCGCTGATCCTCACCGACGAGGAAGGCTCGACCTATCTCGACAAGTTCGCGGTGCTGGATGACGCGCAGGGCGAAGGTCTCGGGCGTGCGGTCTGGCAGGTCATGCGCGAGGAGAATCCCCGCCTGTTCTGGCGCTCGCGACATGGTAACGCGGTCAATCATTTCTACTACGCGGAATCCGACGGCTGCTACAAGCAGGACAAGTGGAAAGTGTTCTGGTATGGAACCGGGGATCTTGCGGATATCGGCCGCTATGTCGCGCATTGCGCCACGCGTCCGGCGACCCTGCTCGGATGAGGAACCCCAGCGTGTCAGGTAGTACAGAAGGGATCATGAACAAGAAGACGATTGGCATCATCGGCGCGCGCGGCCACACTGGCGCGGAACTGATCCGGCTCATTGCAAATCATGATGGGCTGGAACTCGCGTTCGTCTCGTCGAGGGAACGGGTGGGGCAGCGCGTCGCCGATCATGTCGAGGCGTTCGATGGCGATCTTCGCTACGAGAATCTCGATGCCGGTGCCGCCGCCGCGAAGGCGGTCGATGCCGTGGTGCTCGCCTTGCCGAATGGCAAGGGAGCGTCGTTCATCGCCGCCATCGATGCTGCTGCACCATCAACGATCATCGTTGATCTTTCCGCTGACTATCGCTTCGATGAAGGCTGGTACTACGGTCTGCCGGAACTGACGCGCGCGCGATATGCAGGGCAGCGCCGGATCAGCAATCCGGGCTGCTATGCGACCGCGATGCAGCTTGCGATCGCGCCATTGAAGGATCAACTGGCAGGACCACCGCAGTGCTTTGGCGTTTCGGGGTATTCGGGTGCTGGGACCACGCCCTCGGACAAGAACGATCCCGAAAAGCTGCGCGACAACCTGATGCCTTACGCACTGGTCGGGCACATCCACGAGCGCGAGGTCTCGATGCAACTCGGGCTGCCGGTCGAGTTCATGCCGCACGTCGCGCCGCATTTCCGTGGCATCACGATGACCGCGAACCTCTGGTTGCAGCAGCCGATGACACGTGACGCGATCATCACGCGCTATCGGGATTTCTATCGTGACGAAGCGCTCGTGCGCGTGCTTGACGAGGCGCCGTGGGTCAGTCGCATCGCGGGACAACATCACGCCGAGATTGGTGGCTTTGCGCTCGCTGCAGGCGGCAAGCGCGTGGTCGTCGTGGCGACGCTCGACAACCTGCTCAAGGGTGCGGCGACGCAGGCGCTGCAGAATCTGAACATCGCGCTCGGCTTCAACGAGCTGGCCGGAATTCCACGCATCGAAAAGGCAACGGAGAACGCGGCATGAGTGGTTTGCTCTGGCAGAAATCCGGCATCCGCACCGACGAGCGCATCATGCGTTTCCTTGCCGGCGACGACGTGGTGCTCGATCGCGAGTTCTTCGTGTTCGACATCGAGGCAAGCAAGGCGCATGTCGAGGGACTCGCGCGCATCGGCATCCTCGATGACGTTGAATCAGCGGATCTGCTGCGCGAACTCGATGCGCTGGCTGCGGATTTCCGCAGCGGCGATTTCATTCTCGATGCGCGGTTCGAGGACGGCCATTCGGCGATCGAGGCACGCCTGACCGAACGCCTCGGCGATGCCGGGCGCAAGGTGCACACCGGACGCAGCCGCAACGACCAGGTGCTCGTCGCCAGCCGGCTTTGGCTCAAGTCGAAGCTCGATGAGTTGTTCGGCATCTGCCGCGCCGTGGCTTCCGTCTGCATCGAACGCGCGCAGCGCGAGGCCTTGCCGATGCCGGGCTATACGCATATCCAGCGCGCGGTCGTCTCATCCACCGCGATGTGGTTTGCCGGCTTCGCGGAAGCCTTCGTCGACAATGCCTGGCGCGCGCGCCAGACGCTGGCGTTGATCGATGCGAATCCGCTCGGCACGGCGGCCGGCTACGGCGTCAACCTCAAGCTCGATCGCGAGCACACGACCGCGC
>JBEBXZ010000174.1:0-5215 GCA_040391335.1 Dokdonella fugitiva
CGAGCGGGGCTTCACCCGGCTGCACGTGCCAGGAGATCTTGCTCGTCGACGGATTCCAGATGCCGCCGGAATCGGCCTTGGTAACGATCCAGCCGCGCGGCACGGTTTCCGAGATGGAGAGAGCAGGCGAACCAGTGCTCTCGGCTACATTCAAGACCACAGTGACATCGTGTCGCTTGGTCACGCGGGTTGGTGCACTGCGCGTAACAAGGCAGGTTTGGGCGCAACCTGGATTACCCGGGGCGTAATCACGATAAACGTATTCAGATATTTGCGGCTGGCTCGAATACGCGTCGACCATGCGGTAGTCCGGTTGCGCAAACAATGTGGTCCACTGGAATCGATGTGTGCCGCGCAAATCGCCGGAGATGCCTGAGAGTGTCGCAGCCAGATCGTAGCGGGAATCGGCATGCTTGCTCATACCGGTTGTGGTCTGCGCGAGATCAAACAGGATCGGTTCCACCGCTGGATCAAGCGGAACGCCGTGCACGTTGATGTTCTCGCGACGCAGCAGCTTCGCGACTTCATCGCGTCGGACGGAACCTTGTGCGTCGGTGCCGCCGCTCAGCACCAAAGCGATTCGCTGACCGCTTCGTGTCATGAGATCGGTCGCGGCTGCTGCCAGCGCATCGTAAATATAGGTAGCCTGCGCTTCCTGGGTGATCGATGCGATTGCCGCGTCGATTGCCGCGGGGCTGGATGAAAATGCCTGTCTGCGCAGAACAGGCGCCATCGTATAGAGAGCGAATGCCGGCATCGCCGTATCATTCGCCTCGGCCCATTCCTGCCAATCATGCGTCATCGCCGAAACGGCCACGCGCATGGCCTGCCAGTCGGTCGCTGCAATGGCACGACTATTGTCGAGAAGAACCGCGATCGAGCGTTGCATATCGGCTGCTGGAACGCTGTTCGCGATGACTGGACGTTCGTCTTCCGTGAAAGTATAGGAATTCGCTCCCGTATACGAATTGCCGAATACATTGGTCATGTTGACCGTTGCTTCGATCAATGGACATGCGCTCGCATCGATGCTGGTCAGCCGCATCCGAAGGCCGCTGTTGATCACATCGGCCCAGATCTTGGACGCAGCCTGTGATGACACAGGCTGCTGGGATGAATAGGAACGAGCAGCAATGTGAACCCTGCCCTGGGCGATACTGGGTGTTACAAGAATTGTCCGGGCCACGGAAGCGGATGCCGGGACAACACCCTCGCGGCACTCGACGCGGGATGATGGAAACACCTCGCAACCTGGCGCCTTGAGTACCGTCCCGTCTTCGATATTCAGTTCAATGACAGCGTCGGTGATAGCGGCATCACTCGTGTTGGTGGCCACTACAACCAGAACCTGCGATTGACCTGGAACGAAGGATGAGCGAGAGAATGTCAGGTAACTCACGTTGAACGGCGAGCAGCCACCCTCACCACATCCTTGTGCAGATTTCGCTTCGGCTTGCCGCTGGTCGATTTGTGGTGAGACGTCCGAGCCGTTGGCTGAATCCGCCGATAGCCTCTTCGATCTGGCGGTGGAATCAGACATTTCTGGCGCAACGGCGGACACCGCGTCTTGACCATTGATGCAGAAGCAAAAAATGATCGCACTGAGGAAACAGGATTTCACGATCGGCATGAGTTGCGACTTCCCCGGGCATCGATGGATTGGGAGCGAGGTCGAAAGACTGTCCCCGCACGTATACAAGACCAATGATATGTCTTGTTCCTCCTGTCGCCGCACGATTCGATCAATCATTTGCGTTTGGGCGGTCTCGTCGAGCAGGTCGCAGGGCGGGAAGCATCACGTCGTCATAAAAATATCCGCGTGCCGGATCCGCAAGGTCGGCTTCCTTGCCGTGTGCGGATTCGCAATCCGGGGCTCGATTGCTATGCTCCTTGCATCTGGCGAAAGTCGTCGAGCACATGACCTTCCATTGGCGATGATCGATCACTCTCGTGTCCGCGCAATGTCCTGCCTTCGCGTCTCGACGCGGGTGGTGGCTCCCGTTTCACGCCAGTGTTCCCGGCGCGCGCATCGCGGAGAGCAGAGGTGAGCCGATGACATCCGTCGATGCGGATCGCTATCGCCGCGCGCAGGAGATCGTCCACGAGTCGCTCAACCTGCCGGGCGCCGGACGCGGGGCGTATATCGAGACGGCTTGTGGCGACGACACGGCGCTTCGCCGCGAGGTCGAGTGGCTGATCGCCGCGGTCGAGACTGGCGACTCCGGTGGAAAACTGGAAGACATCGGCAAGTTCACCCAGACCCTGCTTTCCGAAGGCCGCGTCGAGGCGACTGCGCCACGCCAGTACCGCTTGCTCGAACACATCGGCGAGGGCGGCATGGGCCAGGTGTGGCTGGCCGAGCGCGACGATGGCAACGTGCGCCAGCGTGTCGCTCTCAAGATGTTGCGTGGGGCGGGCATGCCGTCCTCCGGCGAACTGGCGCGCTTCGTCGCCGAAGGCCGCATCCTCGCCACGCTCAATCATCCAGGCATCGCGCATCTGGTCGATGCGGGCAGTGATGCGGAAGGCGTGCCGTTCCTCGCGATGGAGCATGTCGATGGCCTGCGGCTGGATCGCTGGTGCGCCGAACATGCGCTCCCGCTGCGCGCGCGCGTCGAGCTTTTCCTGAAGATCTGCGCGGCCGTCGAATACGCGCATTCGCATCTGGTCATCCATCGCGACCTGAAACCGGCGAATATCCTCGTCACTGCAAGTGGCGAACCCAAGTTGCTCGATTTCGGCATCGCCCGGTTGCTCGATGCGGATGTCGGTTCGCTGAATGCGACGACCGTGCTGCACGCGATGACGTTGGCCTACGCCAGCCCGGAACAGGTCGAAGGCGGCCCGCTCGGCACGGCGACCGATATCTATTCCCTCGGCGTCGTGATCTACGAACTCGTCGCCGGCGTGCGTCCGTTCGATCATCTCGATTCGGAACATTCGCGTTCCAATGCGATCGTATCCGGCGACATCACGCCGCCAAGTCGACGCACCGAGCAGGCCCGGGCGCGCGACAGTGCCGGGATCGCGCAGCCCATGCCGCGCCCCGGCTTGCGTATTCCTGCCGACGTCGATGCGATCGTGCTGCGCGCCTTGCGGCGTGAACCGGAACAACGTTACGCAAGCGTGGGTGAATTTGCCGACGACCTGCGCAATTTCCTCGCGGCGCGCCCGGTGCAGGCGCGCCGCGGCCAATGGGGCTATCGCGCGCGTCGCTTCCTGTGGCGCAATCGGTGGCCGCTGGCAGCGGCGGCGATCCTGATCGCGATGGCGGCAGGCTTCACCTGGCGTACCGTACTCGCCGAACGCGAGGCGCGCCTGCAAGCGGAAACATCGGACCAGGTATCCGAGTTCCTCGTTTCGGTATTCGCGGCGTCTGACGCCGACCTGAGCGCAGATGCACGCCACGACCTTACCGCGCGCGCGGTATTGGACAACGGCGCCGCGCGCATCGATACCGAACTCCTCGACCGGCCGCGCATTCGCGCGCGCCTGCTCGAAGCGCTCGGCAACGCTTACCGGCACATGTTCGACAACCAGCAGGCGGCACGCCTGTTGCGCGAAGCGGCGGATCTCAACCTGAGTCCCGCGGTCGATCAACCGATTGCCGCTGCGCGTTGTCTTGAGGCGCTCGCCAACACGCTGGCGAACGGCCAGTTCCCTTCGGCAGAGGTGGAGCGCACCGCGCGCGATTCGCTGGCGTTGAGCGAACGACTGTTCGCACCCGGTTCACAGGAAATCGCCAATGCGTGGATGGTGCTGTCGCTCGCACTCAATCGGTCCGGAAACCGCGCGGCTGCGCAGCAGGCGGCCGAGACATCGCTCGCGATAAACCAGGTGCGTGCCACCGAGCCCGGCAACCGGCTGTCCGCGGCGAACCACAACCTGTGCATGATCGTTTCCAACCGGGGCGACCAGGTCACTGCCAGGAAGTTTTGCGAGACTGCGCTCCCGCTTTACGGTGAGCGTCCGAGCGCCGGAAAGATGATGACGCTCTCACTCTATTCGCGCGCGTTCGAGCGCAGCGGCGACTATCCTCGTGCCCACCAGCTCCTCACGGAGGTGATGGATACCACGCGCATGCTGGATGGTGAAGGCAGCCCGTTCTTCATCTCCTATTTCGATGACGAGATTCGCCTGCTCGATCTCGCTGGCCGTTACGACGAGGTGGCGCAGCGGTTGCCGAAGCTCGATGCAGACACGGCTCGCGTGCACGGAAAGGACAGCGGCGAATACGCCTTCGTGCTGTCCGCCCGCGCGCGCCATCATGTGTTGCTGGGCGAGTACGAACGCGCGCTGCCGCTGCTGCGTGAATCCCTGCGGTTCCGCCGTGCCCGCTATCACGAGCAGGATCCGCGCGTTCTTTCCGCGGCGATCCAACTGGTGACCACGCTGCTCGACAGCGGCGATGCCGGCGAGGAGGCGCATGCTCTGGTCGAGGCGGTGACGACGGGCTGGGCGACGAAAGACGATCCACGCGCGTTCGATGCGTCGGCAGCGCCGGTCGCGCTCGCGCAATGGCAGGTCGCCCGCGGTGAACTGGAAGCCGCTGAACAGACACTCGATGCGATCGGAGCGCCGACCGCGCTACGCGACATCTGGCTCGATGCGCGCGCCGACCTGCTGCGCGTCGCGATTGCACGCCAGCGCGGTGATGCCGAAAGTGTCGTGCAAGCCGGCGAGCGAGCATGGCAACGGCTGCGTGACGCGGTGGGGGCGCAGCACCCGCAAGCCGCGCGTTACGGCCTGATGCTCGCGCGCGACCTGCGCGGGGTGGACCGCAGTGCGGAGGCCGATGAACTGGAAAGGCAATTGCGGCCGGTGTTCGAACACGCTTTCCCGCCCGATTCCGCATTCCGGCGCCAAGGAAACTTCGAGTAACTCGCGTCGTTCTGGAGGCTTCAACAGCGAAGTGCGTACTGTGGAAGCAGCGTCGGGCTGATGGATCGCGCCCAGGTTTTCTGGACCGGCAGCACGCGCGGGCGCCGCCCACACCTGCGGAATCTTCCCCTGCCGCAGCAGGGGAAGATTCAGTGGCGACTGGCGTTTTCCGGCGGTTCGTTCACTGCCTGCCGTTGCGATGGACGAGGATGAGCGGTGCGCGCGTGCCCTCGAGCAGCAGCCAGCGTTCACCGTCGTGACCAGGTGCACTGCCGATCGTCAGTACCGTTTCCCGGGTCGCTTCAGACCATGGCGAGGCGCGTTCGATACCGTC
>JBEBXZ010000175.1:0-5152 GCA_040391335.1 Dokdonella fugitiva
CGCTCACTCGCTGGCGAGATACAGGCGCAACATACTCTACAGTTGAGAGTGCCGTGTCGACCAGCCTCTGGTCCGCCGCCACATTAGCCATCGGGCACGTTGCTACCAACCCAGCAAAATGCGCAAGCGCGCGCGACGCTCCGTCAAGTCGAGTGCCAGGAATGATCTGATTCAGGCGATCGTCGTATGTGATTATTTGCCTGTGGAGTTCCGGCGACAGGTACGGCTCAAGCCCAAACCCTAGAATGCGTAGACGGCTAAGATCGGCCCCTGGCGATTTAGCTAGAGACGAACCTATCATCTCGGCATATGGCTGGGTAAGCGCGATTAAGATTCGCGCACGACCCACGCAGAGCCCTTTGAGTGAACTCGCAAATGGACTTGCCTCGAGGCTCGACCACCACTCTGAAGGCCGAAGTGTGTCGGTAATACGTTCACGCAAACCACCACGGCCAGTGCCGGAGAGAGTCAGGTCGTAGCTAGGTACTGCAGTGGCGCCATCGAGCAATCCCAAGCCAGCCGATACAACAAACAATCGGCAACCCAGTACGTTCGCAACATCGCGGACCCTTCGGAAGGAGCGCCCCGCATACAACTCGCTGGCAAGCGCGCTCTCAGAAGCCACAGCATTTTCCAGTTTGCTGAGCCACGCCCTGACCACCACGCTCTGACTTGCGCGCGGCAGTTTCGATGGCCTAAGACTTTTCGCGGGCAGTTTTTCCTTGCGCGCGCTGCAAGGGGTGGCAATCGCAGCAACTCCTATCGCTTGACTTTTGTATTTGTTATCAGCCACTTAGAAACCCCTGTGCGCACTCCGGTTCGGGACGAACTCCTCCCCTGCCTATTAGCTCATGCGCTGGTCAATAAGTCAACTGTCTGGCCGCAGTTATTGGCCGCGATACACAAAAATAACTGCACGACCTTACTTGTCATGGACCATGCAGTTTTTAGTGAAGGGGCGCAAGGCGAACGCATCGCACGTCTCGGTTAGATCTCTGCTTGAAGCCGCCATTCGCTACGGCCAAAAAACTCTACTCGAGACCTTTGGGTCAGCAGGCTGTAACCAGTCCACAGTATGCCGGCACTTACCTGTTTCCAAATTGCTGATCTGCTGATTTGTTGTTTCCACCTGGGACGCGAGTCTACCTAGTGGCAGTTCCCAAGCATCACGATAAGCCCTGACAAGCCACTTTTCTGCGGACGCAATCGTCTGCGGGGCGACAATCCGGACACAAAGTGCTGGAGTCAGATCTGCAGAATGGTCGTCATGCTTCGGAGGCGTCTGAGTACGAATTGGGCACAAACCGGGCACGAGACCTTTCGGGCACTGCTGGCCACTCGCAGGAGTCAATGACTCCCAATCGTTTTCAAGCATGATTCTTGGGCACAAAAAACCCCGCGGCGATGGCGGGGCTTTGTGTGCAATATATTGATTTATAAGGATAAATTGGTGGCTATGGGTGGACTCGAACCACCGACCCCGGCATTATGAGTGCCGTGCTCTAACCAGCTGAGCTACATAGCCAGATTTCCAAACCGTGCCGCTTCGGATCTGACGCTTGTGAGTGCTGCGCTTGAATCCGCAGAACTGCACGGCCACGAGGGGCGCGAAACGGCCACGAGGGGCGCGAAGTGTAAGCGCTTGTCGTTGCGCAGTAAATACCAGAGCGTGGCGGGCTGCGGGCAGGGCATCACGGCGTGCTGGGGCTTGGCGTAGTGCTGATGCGGTGCCGGACAGGCATCGTTTACCCGTGTCCTCTGCTCGGGCATGGCGTTGCGGTAGATCGTGCCGGCCGCCGGCAAATGCCGCAGACCTCCGGTTCGGGCCGAGGGATCGTTTCCATGCCGATGGCTGATGCCTTGGTCAGCGTGAATCTGCGGAGGCGTGCGATCAGTCCATCCCATCGCTGAAGATGACGTCGGGATCCAGACGCACGCGGTCGAAGTATCCGCTGAAGCCAGTCTGCTGTGCGGGATCGATGCACAAGTGTACTTCGACGGTGGTGTCGGGCAGCGGAGGGTCCGCCTCCACCACAAGGCTCAATGCATGGTGCGTCCAGCTTCCAACGCTGGGCAGATAGGTGCCGCCGCCGGAGAAGCTGCCGCCGGTGCAGTCCGGGGAATGGTGGCGCGCGGTGTAGGAGAGCACCAGGTTGCCGAGGCCCTGGCCCGGCGGCGTATATGCCCAGGCGCTCAGCACCTGTCGGCCGGAGCGTGGCAGTGCGACGCATTGGCGCATCACGCAGATGCGCCCGGTATCCATGTTCACACCATGTGCGGAGCCCGATTGCGCCGAACCGCCTGAGTCGAGCGGCGACCACGTCGGTGTCGCGTCGGGGAACTCCCAGTCGGCAAGGCCGGAATCGAAGTCGCCATTGACGATGAGGTTCTGCGCCATCGGCGACGCTGGCGCGAGCAGGAGGGCGGCGAGGATCCATTGCTGCGCGCTGTTGCGGTTCGGGTTCATGGCGGATTTTTCCTTCGCGCCCGGCTTGGGCCAGGACGAGGAACGCCGTCGGGCGCGGAATTGCGACATCCGGGGATGCCGATCGAGCGCTATCGCGCTGTCGCGTCGAGCCGCTCGGCGAGAATGGCGAGTCGTTGCGGCGGATTGCGCAGGCCGGCCAATGCCTCGAGTGCGGAACGCGTGCGTGCTTCATCGCGCTCACCGAGCGCGTGGCGTGCAGCCGCATCCAGCAGTGGTATCTCGACACGTAGCACGGCATCCGCATTTTTCGATTCGGCCAGGGCAGCGGCGGCGGCGACGAGTAGTCGGCGCGCTTCGGCGATGCGGCCGTCGAGCAGCAGCGCGCTGGCGCGCAATGCCGCCGCGCGGCCATCCCAGTAAGCGCGGGGTCCATCGATCCTGGCAAGCAGTGCGTCGATGCGATCGATCGCGACCAGCGCGCCGGCGGCATCGCCGCGATCGAGCCGGATGCGCACGATTCTTTCCCAGCCTGCCGCCTGCTCGTCGAGGTCGGGTTCGGCGGCGCTTTCGAGCGACGCGATCGCGCGGTGGATTTCCGCCTCGCCAGCGTCGACGTCGCCGGCGTGCGCGAGTACGACACCGTAGTTGCTGCGCGTCGTTGCTGTTTCGACATGCTCGGGACCGAACTTCGTGATGGCGCGGTCGAGCGATTCGCGCAGCGGCGCGAGCGCCGCCGGCCAGTCCTCCAGCAGCGCGTGCAGCATGCCGATCGAGTTGAGGGCGTTGGCGACCTCGGGATGATCGCCGTTGCCGAAAAGGGCGTGGCCGATGCGCAGTTCTTCGGTCGCCGTGTCGAGCGCGGCGCGATAGTCGCGTTGCCCGAGCTGCACCATCATGAGCGCATTGAGATGGTTGGCGCGCCGCCAGTGCTCGGCTGGCAGCACGGCGTCGTCGATCGCGAGCGCGGCGCGGATGTGCCGTTCGGCATCGTCGAGTTTGCCTATGCGCCGGTAGGCGCGCGAAAGCGCGGCGTGCGATGTGGCGACACTGGTGTGTGCTGGGCCGAATCGCCGCTCGCGCAGCGCGAGCCCTTCTTCCCAGGTCGCGATCGCGCCGGTCACGTCGCCTGTTGCGAGTCGGACATTGCCGTATTCGTCGAGTGCGCGCTCCAGTTCGATATCGTCGTCGAGGCGGCGAATCTGGCGCATGCCCTCGTCGGCATCGGCGATCGCGCGGGCGAGTTCGTGCTGCTTGCTCGCAAGGCGCGCCGAATCGAGATACAGCGTGCCAGCGATTTTTGCGTCGCCACCCGGCACGTGGGTGAGCAGGCGGTCGAGCAGGGCGCGTGCCGGCGCATAGTCGCCGCCAAGAATCATCGCATCGGCGAGAGGATGGCCGGATTCCAGTGTTTCGCGAGCACCGGCGCCAAGGCTGGCGAGCGTGTTGTCGTGGTTCCATTGCAGCACCTCGCGTGCGCGCGCGACGTCGCCTTGCGAGGTCAACACGGCGCCGAGCTTGGAGACCAGTTCAGCACGCACCCGGGGGTTCATTTGCGTGTCCGCACGTGCGCTCGTGATGGCTTGCTCGACCACTTCGGTGATGCGTGGCGGACCGTCGCGCGGTGCTCCCGGCTGCGCCTGCTCGAAGGCGTCGATCATGAAATCGCGCATCGCGTTGGCGCGCTGCGCCTCCCGTCGCGCGACATGCGCCTGCCACAGCGCGATGCCGAGCGCGGCGAGGATCGCAAGAAGGAACGCGAGCGTCGTCGCGACGCCGCCCCTGTGCCGAGTGATGAACTTGCGCGTGCGATACCAGCGCGATGGCGGATGCGCGACGACCGGGCGGCCATCGAGCAGGCGCTCGATGTCGTCGGCGAATGCGCCGGCCGACGCATAGCGCTGCGCCGGCTCCTCGTCGAGTGCCTTCATCACGATGGTATCGAGGTCGCCGCGCAGGAGGCGCCGCGTCGCCTGTGGTGACGCCGGCAGGACGCCCTCCTCGTGATGGCTGCCGACCTTGCCGGATGGCGTGTGGCCGCTGGCGAGTCGCTCGCCGGTCGTCAGTTCGCCGAGCAGCACGCCAAGCGCATAAACGTCGGTCGCGGTCGTGATCGGTCCGCCGAGCTTCTGCTCAGGCGCGGCGTAGGCTGGCGTGAACGCGGGAAGGCGCGTCTGCGTCTCGTCCTCGCCTTCGAGCAGCTTGGCGATGCCGAAGTCGAGCAGCTTGACCTCATGCTCCGGCGTGACCAGCACGTTCGACGGCTTCAGGTCGCGATGCACGATCAGGGCTTGATGCGCCGCCTCGACCGCCCTGCAGATCTTGAGGAACAGCAACAGCCGCGCGCGCAGCTCGAGCTGGTGGTCGCGCACGTGGCTGGTGATCGGCTGTCCGTCGACGAGTTCGAGCGCGATGTAGGCAAGGCCCGCTTCGGTGACGCCGCCTTCGATCAGGTGCGCGATGCCGGAGTGCTGCAACTGCGCGAGGGCAAGGCGCTCGCGGCGGAACTGGCGTTGCGCGTCCGGGGTGTAGAGCCCCCGTCGCAGCAGTTTCAGCGCGACCTCCTGGCGCACGCCGTTCTGCGTGCGCACGGCGCGGAACACGGTGGACGAGCCGCCCTCGCCAAGCACCGCGAGCAGTTCGAACGGACCGATGTGCGTGCCTGGCGGCAGGCTGCGCAGCCAGTCGGATTCGCGAAACCGGCTGGCAAGGGCCTCGGCGCTTCCT
>JBEBXZ010000176.1:0-5150 GCA_040391335.1 Dokdonella fugitiva
CACCATCGCTCGCACGTGGCGACGCCGTTCTCGACCTACAGCTTCCATCCGGTCGAGGCGCTGCTGCTCGGCGGCGTGCCGTTGATCCCGATGCTGCTGCACGATTTCAGCTTCGCCGCATTGCTCTCGCTGCCGCTGATGAGCATCGCCCTCAACAATCTCGGCCATTCCAACTACGAGTTCTCCGCGCAGGCGCCGGCGCGCGGCTGGCGCGGCGCGAGTCGCCGGCATCATCTGCATCACGCCTGTTACCACGGCAACTACGGTTTCCTGATCGGCATCTTCGATCGCTGGTTCGGTACCGCCTTGCCACTCGATGCCTTCGAGGTGCGTCGTAACGCATCGCGCTCGCGGGATACAGCGGATGCCTGAGGCGGAAGCGGTCGGGACCTCACATGACGCCGGGCGATCCGCGCAAGGCGGTTGGCTGCGCCATGCGCGCGACTGGCAAAGCCTGGCGTATCTCGTCGCCTTGCCGCTGCTCGCGCTGTGGCAATGGCAGCATGGTTTTGTCTGGTTCCTGTACCTGCCGATGCTGTTCCTCTGTGTGGGCATCGGCGTCATCCACCACAATCACGCGCACCTGCCGATGTGGCGTCAACGCGCGTTCAATCGTGCGACGGATCTCTGCATCACCTTGCTGCAAGGTCATCCGACCTTCGTGTTCCATCCCGCGCATGTCGGCAACCATCATCGCCATCGCCACGGTGAACGCGATGTCGCGCGCACCTATCGCTTTGGTCGCGACAGCAACGACTTTCGCGGCTGGATGCTGCATCCGCTGCAGGCGATCGGCGTGATCTATCCGCTGCTGCTCGCATGGCTCGCGCGCCTGCGCCGGCGCTCGCCCGCCGCATTCGGCTGGTGCCTCGTGCAGTACGCGATCTGGATCGGTTCGTGGGCCGGCTTGCTGCTGCTCGATCCGCTCAAGGCGCTGGTCTTCGTGATCGGTCCCCAACTGTTCGGCCTGCACTGGCTGCTCGGCGCGAATTACCTGCAACACGCGCACGCCGATGGACGATCCGATATCGACTACGCGCGCAACTTCGAAGGCATCGTCAATCCGCTGCTGTTCAACATCGGCCTGCACACCGCGCATCATGAATACGCGCGGGCGCACTGGTCCGAGCTTCCGCGACACCATCGCGAACTCGCGCCGCGCATCGATCCGCGTCTCGTCGAGGCGGGTTTCTTCAGCTACGCGTTTCGTGTCTTCGTGCTCGGCAGCTTCGCCAAGCGCTATCGCTCGCGATCATTGATGCCGATCGTGGCCGGGAGCGGGCATGAAGCCCGGCCCCATTCTTCTTCCGAACCCATCAGGTAATGCATGCCGACTTCCTTTGACCGTGTCTACATCGAGGGCAGCGGGCGTTTCCTGCCCGGCAACGCGATCGACAACGAGGCGATGGACACCTACATCGCGCCGCTCAATCGCATTTCGGCGCGCATCAAGAAGCGCATCCTCGGTGAGAACGGCATCCTCACGCGCCATTACGCGGTCGATGCCGAAGGCAATACCGTGCATACGCATGCAGCGATGGCGGCGGAGGCGATTCATCGTTGCCTTGCCCAGGCCGGTCGCAAGCTTGCCGATATCGGATTGCTTGCCGCCGGCACCTCGGGTGGCGATGCACTGATGCCCGGTTTCGCCAGCATGCTGCAGGGTGAGCTTGGCGCACCGCCGATGGAAACCCTGTCGAGCCACGGCATCTGCGCATCGGGTGTCGGCGCCTGGGCTTTCGCCGCGCAATCGGTGGAACTCGGCGCACATACGCATGCGCTGGTCGCGGCGAGCGAAATGCCGTCGCGCCTGTTCAAGCGCTCGCGTTATGCCGCGAAGGATTACGACGCCGACTTCGATGCACATTTCCTGCGCTGGATGCTGTCCGATGGCGCCGGCGCCCTGTTGCTGACCAGCGCGCCCTCGAATCGTCGCGACGTACGCCTGCGCCTGCGCTGGATGCACCAGCGTTCGTTCTCCGGCGACTATCCCGTGTGCATGCAACTCGGACTTACGCTCGATCGCAGCCGTTCGCATCTCGACTACGCCGCGTGGCGCGATGCCGAAGCCGATGGCGCTCTTTTCCTGCGCCAGGATATTCGCCTGCTGCCGCACCTGTTCGATGTCGGCGTCCACGAGTACGCGAAGCTCGCACACGATGGCTGGCTCGACCCGTCGACGATCAACCATTTCCTCTGCCATTACTCATCCGAACGCTTCGCGCCGGTGGTCGACGAGCTGATGCAGAAAGCCGGCCTGTCGATCCCGCGTGAGCGCTGGTACAGCAACCTGACGACGCGCGGCAATACCGGCGCGGCGTCGATCTTCGTCATGCTCGACGAATTTCTCGCCACGCACGCCGTGCAACCCGGCGAGCGCATCCTCTGCTTCGTCCCGGAATCCGGACGCTTCACGGTGGCCTTCGTGCTGATCGAGGTCGAAGCGGCGGAAGCCCCGGCGTCTTCGATGACGCGAACCGCCACGCCGGCGCCCCCCGACGACGCGGTCATCGCTCCGCCGCACGATCCCTCCGTCGCGCCGGAAGCGCTGCGCCATCTGCTCGGTGAACTCGCCGGCTTGTGGCACGACTATCGTTCGCGCGTGTGGCGCACGCCGCTGGTACGGCGCTTGCGCGATCGGCACTTCGGGCGCGCCGACTACGTGCAGTGGATGCAGCACTGGATCCCGCAGGTGCGCGAGGGCAGCAAATGGATGCGCGAGGGTGCGGCCTCCCTGCGCGAGCCGTATCGCGCGCTCGCCGCGCTGATCGAAACGCATGCCGGCGACGAGCAGGACGATTTCATGATCCTGTTCGACGACTACCGGAAGGCCGGCGGACCGATCCGCTCGATCGATGAGCTGCGCCGCAATCCGGGTGGCGAGGCACTCAACGCCTATCTGCATGCGCTAGCCGCAACGCCGAATCCGATTGGCCTGCTCGGCGCGATCTACATCATCGAAGGCACCGGCCAGCGCATCATTCCCGCCCTGTTGCCGCTGATGAAGGCAAGCCTGGACCTGCCAGCGGATGCGTTCCGCTTCCTCGACTACCACGGTGCGAACGACGAACACCACCTCGCGCGCTGGCTGCATGCGGTCGAGCTCGTGCTCGAACAGGACGCCAGCGGCGATGCCGCGCAGGCGATCATCGCCACCGCGCGACGTACCGCCGAGATGTATCTCATGCAGTTCGACCACGTGACCATGCCATGAAAGAGACGCCGGATTTCCTCGCCCACGATCACGACCCGCGCGATCCGAATCCGTGGCTCGCGCTTTATCTCGACAGCAGCACGCCCCTGCCCGAGCCGATCAAGCGCGCCTGGCTTTCCGATTCGAGTTCGCGCGCGCGCCAGTTCATGCTGCCGTTCGTGCGTCCGCTCGCGCGCACCTGCATCGTGCTCGTGCAGATCCTCAAGGTGTTCATGCCGAGGAAGCTCGCGTTCTCGCGCACCCTGCACAAGCTGCTCGCCTGGGGGCTGCGCCACTTCCTGCGACCCGAGGCGAACTGGCTGATCCTCCGGCATTTCCATCTCGGCTCGCAAAGCCTCGCCTTCATTGCCGCGAACGCGCCGGTCGCCGTGGAAACCTCGCCGCTCACGCCGCTGACGATCGATGATCTCAAGGACGAACTGTTTCTCAAGCACGATCTGAACCTGTTCAATTTCGTGATCTGCCTGAACCGTGCGCTGCAGGATGCGGGGCTCGAACTCGGGCGCGTCGAGCATGCGGATTTTTCGATGATCACCGAGCCCGACGTCCGCTTCGAGGACATGCCGCGACGCTGGACCAATTTCATCGACCTGCAGAGCGCGATCGAGATGTTCACCCCGGTCTACCAGTTGTTCCTGACCGACAGCGACTTCTGGCGCGCAACCAACTCGCTGCAGCTCGACGAGACGATCGGCATCTACGTCGCCACCCTGCTCGGCGCGCGCGATCACCTGATCCTCGTCAACAACCGCCATCCCCTGATCCCGATGTCGACCTTGCGCGCCGGTTTTCGTTTGACCCTGCATGGCCTGTCGACGGAAATGCTGCATGCGTTTCTCGTGGAGCAACGCGACAAGCAGAAGGCCGCGGCAGTGGCGGGAACCTGAGCAGCCCGCTGGGCACGCTTGGGAATTCGGTTGACGCTGACCTTTCCGGCCGGCTGGAATCTTGTCCAGAGCGATTGCGGCAGCGCAATCTTTACAATCATTGGTGAAAACTATCTAATCTGACGATCAAACTTTGCAATCGACCATGGCCCGCCCGAACCGCTCTGCCGAGATCGAGAATGCGCTGCTGACCCAGGTCGGGCAGCATCCAAAGGATCTGGTGAGCAAAGTCGCTGAGGATCTGAAACTCAGCAGGGCTGCCGTCGCGCCGCGGGCACGCACGCTGGTTGCCAGCGGTTACCTGCAAAAAGAGGGCAGTACGCGCCCGATCTATCGTCTCGGCCACAACCGGCGCGCCTCTTTCGTCTATACGCGCAATGGCCTGCAGGAAGATCAGGTATGGGCGCGGGATATCGCGCCGCTGCTTGAGGGTCTGGTGCCGAATGTGCGCGACATCTGTCATCACGGGATCACCGAGATGGTCAACAACGCGATCGACCACTCCGAGGGCAGCCAGGTACGGGTCGAGGTCGAACGTAACCAGCAGCGAGTGGTGCTGGCCGTCGTCGACGATGGGATCGGGATCTTCCGCAAGATCGCACGGGCACTGGATCTGCCAGACGAGCGCCTCGCCCTGCTGGAATTATCCAAAGGAAAATTGACCACTGATCCGCGCCGACATTCGGGCGAGGGCGTGTTCTTCACTTCGCGGTTGTTCTATCGGTTCGCGATCGAATCGGCCGGGCTGGTATTCGATCATGATGTGGCCGAGCCTGCCGACATCCTGTTCGATGTCGAGATGTCCGAAGATGCCTCGGGAACAGAGGTGTTGATGCAACTCGCCATCGATGCCACGCGAACCAGCAAGCAGGTGTTCGATGAATTCTCCAGTGGACCGGACGACTATGCGTTCGCCAAGACCATCGTGCCGGTGCGCCTTGCCCGAATCGGTGATGAGAACCTGATCTCGCGCTCGCAGGCGAAACGGCTCCTGCAACGTGTTGACCGCTTCCGGATCGTCATCCTCGACTTCGAGGGCGTGACTGTCA
>JBEBXZ010000177.1:0-5149 GCA_040391335.1 Dokdonella fugitiva
GCTCGCCGAGAACAACGTCGAGAGGCGTTCGAGCGCACTCTTCTCGCCGCTGATGCCGAGCATGCGGATCGCCTCGTCGCGCAACTCGGGATCGCCGTTGCTGCCGGCGATCTCGCCGAGCGTGTCGAGTGCCGATGGCTCATCGATCTGGCTCAGGACGAACAGGGCGCGCTTCTTGACCCGCAACGGATGCGAACTGGCGAGAACCTTGCGCAGGATCGGCAACGCCCGCGCCGATGGTGCGTTCAACAAGCCTTCGACGGCCACGCCGGCCAGGTCATCGTCATCATCCACGGCTATCGGCGCAGCGCTTGTGGAAGCTTGCGCCTGGCGCATCAGCAGATCCGCATCCTTCTTCCAGCGGCTCTGCGGAAACTCGCGCTGCAATCGTTCCAACGTGGATTTCGCCTCGCTGTTGCGGCGTGCATGCAGCAGGGCATAGGCCTGCCAGTAGATCGCGGCATCGGCCGTCTGCGGTTCCTTTCGACGCAGTTCGACTTCGAGCTTGTTGAAGCGTTCGAGCGCGTTGTTCCAGTCCGATTTCTTCAGGGCTTCCTGCCCGCGCCAGTACGCCTGTGCGAGTTCCTTGTCATTCGGCGCCATCTCGCCATCGGGCGCCGCGAAGCTGGCGGTGGAAGCGAGCAGCGCGAAAACCAGCGCGCCGCGGATAAGGGTTCGAGTCATGTCATGGCTCCTGGTGGGATTCAGAGGCTGCGTTTGCCTGCGTTATCGATACGCGCCTCGGTGGCTCGCACCTCGAACAGCAGATCGGTATCGCGCAGGTAATCACGCAGGCCTTCCATGGATTGGACGGAGGGTGAAGCCGGCTGGTTAGCCAGTTCGAGCAGCACCGGTTCGAGCTGACGCAGGAAATCCGAAAGGCGCGGATTGCCCTGGCGTGCCGCGGCCAGCGCATACATCCTGTTCGATTCGACGAGGTTCGCGGCGAGCGCCCGATTGCCGGCCTGCAGTTCGACGCTGTCGCTGTTGGCCGCGGTCAGCAACACGCCTTCGGTCGCGCGCAGATGATCGGCGACGTAATGCCCGAGCATGCGTTCGGCCATGCCGGACTCGTTCGCCTGCACTTGAACAACGGGTGGCGACTGGCTCTGCCTTCCCACCAGAAATCCGGCACCGACGGCCGCCATCAATGCGAACGCCGCGCTCCACGCAGGATGCGGCATGCCAAAGTCGCGCAGCGCATCGCGCACGCGCTCGATCCAGCCACCCGCTTCCTTTGGGTGCGGGCGTGTCGTGCGTGCCGCGTCGAGTTGCGGTTCGAGCGCCCGCCAGAGGCGCGACTCGAAGTCCGCGTCCGGATCCGGCACGGACGACACGTCGAGCCCCGACAGCGTCCTTTGCAACGCCGTCTGGCGCTCACGCAAGGCCGGCGATACATCGAGTTCGGCGTCGATCTCGGCCATGCGCCGCGCATCGAGCCCATCGCGATAGTGGTGGAGAATCAGTTCGTTGTCGCTGACTGGATTCATCGCAATCACCTCAAGGGTTGCAGCGCGCCGCGCAACTTGCGCACGGCGCGGAAGATCGCCTGCTTGCAGGCATTCTTGTTGAGCGACAAGGTCGCCGAGATCTCCTCGAGCGAATGCCCCTCGTGATGACGCATGACGAAAGCCGCGCGTTCGAGCGCCGTCATTCGTCCAAGCTCGAGTTCCGTGTGGCGACGGATTTCCGAGCCATGCGCATGCCGGTCCGGACCCGCCTGGGTTTCCGTTTCGACCAGGAAATCGTCGTCCACATCAGCCACATCGGTCGTGAGTTCGCAACGTCCACGACGGCGCAGTTGTTCGAGCGCGGCATTCACCGCGATGCGGTGTAGCCAGGTCCTGAAACCCGCCCGGCCATCGAACGTGGCGAGGTGCCGCCAGGCATTCAGAAAGGCTTCCTGCACCGCGTCCTCTGCCAGCGCCGGATCGCGCGTGATGCGCGCGCAAAGCGCATGCAGCGGACGCGCGTTGGCATCGACCAGTTGCCGAAAAGCATGCTGGTTCCCGTTGCGGGCCTGTACGACCCAATGTTGTTCGTCCCCGGTCATGGGTGCTTGGATGCGCACGGACGCGTGCTGGTTAGCAAGCCCGCAGCATAGGGCGAGCGGGCGATGGAAGCATGCCGGGAGTGACAGACCCGGCCGCCTCGGCTAGCGTGTCACGATCGTCCCCTGATCGACCTCATGCAATCGTCACTCCAGGCCATTACCCGCCATCTCGAACAGGGACGGGCGGATCTCGCCGCAGCCGAGGCGGCGAACGCGCGTGCGCATTTTCCGTTCGACGCCGAGTTGTGCCGCCTGCATGGCGTGGCCTTGCTCACGCTCGGCCAGATCGCCCCCGCAATCGACGCATTCCGTGCGAGTCGCGAGATCAATCCGCAATCGATCGAAACCCTGTGCAATCTCGGCAGCGCGGAACTTGCGCGTGGCGATGCGTCGGCGGCGCTTGCGGCGCTCGATGCAGCGGCACGACTCGCGCCGGCCCATCCCGCCGTGCTCAACGGACTCGGCAACGCACGGCGCGCGGCTGGCGATCTCGTCGGTTCGCGCGATGCGTATCTGGCCGCGACGCAGGTGGCGCCGAATCATCTCGGGGCGTGGCTCAATCTGGCGGCGGCGGAGCTTGCCCTGCATCGACCGTCGATTGCCGAGCAGATCGCGCGCTCCATCCTCGCGCAGATGGCTCATCCGCAGGCGTTGATGCTGCTCGGCCAGGCCTTGATCGCGCAGCAGCGCCCGGCCGAAGCGGTCAAGGCGTTCCAGGAAGCCCAGCGTCTCGACCCGCGCGATGCGCGCTTTCCATATCAACTCGGCGTGCTGGCCGATGACGACAAACGCCACGAGGATGCAGCCCTCTCGCACGCGCAGGCGTTCGCGCTCGATCCGCGCATGAACGAAGCACTCGCCCAGCTCGTCTTCACGCGGCGCCAGCTCTGCGACTGGCGCGACCTGGATGCGTTGTCGGCGCGCCTGCGCCATGCGGTCAGCCAGGATGCTGCGGGCATCACGCCGTTCGGGTTTCTTGCGGAACCGGCCAGCGCGGCAGAACAACTGCGGTGCGCGCGCACGTTCGCCGAACACCTCGCTGCCTCGCTGCCCCAGGCAGGACAGGCAACGGCATTCCGCCATGCAGTTCGCGAACGCGGCACACCGTTGCGCATCGGCTTCGCCTCGAATGGATTCGGCAACCATCCCACCGGCCTGCTCACGGTCGCGTTGTTCGAGGCCTTGCGCGAACGCGGCATCGACCTGCATCTGTTCGCGACCGCCGCCGAAGACGGCAAGGAGATCCAGCAGCGCCTGAAAGCGGCGGCGAGTGCCTGGCATGTCCTGGCTGGAATGTCGCCGCGCGCGGTGGCCGAACGCATCCACGCGAGTGGCGTCGAGATCCTCGTCGACCTGCGCGTCTGGGGTGGCGGCAACATCAGTGAAGCACTCGCACTCAGGCCCGCGCCGATCCAGATCAACTGGCTGGCCTACCCGGGCACCTCGGGCGCGCGCTGGATCGATTATGTGATCGCCGACCGCATCGCCCTGCCCGGGCAACTGCGCGTGCATTACTCGGAACAGGTCGCATGGCTGCCGCGTTGTTTCCAGCCATCGGATCCAAGCCGACAGGTTGCCGAACCACCGTCGCGCGCGGAGTGCGGCCTGCCGGAAAGCGGCGCGGTGTTCGTCTGTTTCAACAACAGCTACAAGCTCAATCCGCGCAGCGTCGCGCGCATGCTGGCGATCCTGCGCGCAGTACCCGGTTCGGTGCTCTGGCTGCTCGAAGGACCCGGCCGCTCGAACGAGCGCCTGCGCGCTATCGCCAGCGACGGGGCTGTCGATCCATCGCGGCTGGTGTTCATGAAGAAGTTGCCGCATGCCGACTACCTGGCGCGCTACCGGCATGCCGATCTGTTCCTCGATACCGCGGCCTACAACGCGCACACCACGGCATCGGATGCATTCTGGGCGGGTTGTCCGGTATTGACCGTGGCTGGCGAGACCTTCGCTGCGCGCGTCGCGGCGAGTCTCGCGCATCACCTCAGGTTGCCGGAACTGGTGGCCGGCGACGATCAGGCCTTCATCGATTTTGCCGTACGCATCGGTCGCGACCGCGCCGCCCGCGATGCGCTGCATGAAAAACTCGCCGCGCGCCGCGTGGACAGCGGCCTGTTCGACATGCGCGCGTTCGCCGCCGATTTCAGCAGCCTGCTCGAGCGCATCGCCGACCGCCATCGCAGCGGCCTCGCCCCCGCCGCGCTCGACTGAACCGACAGCGGCGCGCTAGGCTGCGCGGCATGACTGCCCAATCCGAATTCACCGCACTCACTCTGTGCGTGCTGACGGTCTCCGATACGCGCAGCGCGGCGGAAGACAGCTCCGGCGATTTCCTCGCGCTTGCGCTCGGCCAGGCCGGCCATCGCCTGCATGATCGCGTCATCGTCAAGGATGACAAGTACCGCATGCGTGCGATCGTCTCGCAATGGATCGCCGACGATGCAGTGCATGGCATCCTGATCACCGGCGGCACCGGCTTCACCGGGCGCGATTCGACGCCGGAAGCGATCGAACCGCTGCTCGACAAGCTCATGCCCGGTTTCGGCGAGCTGTTCCGCGCGCTCAGTTTCGACGAGATCGGCACCTCGACCCTGCAATCGCGCGCCTTCGCCGGACTGGCCAACGAGACCTTCGTGTTCTGCGTGCCCGGATCGACCTCGGCCTGCCGCACCGCCTGGGAGAAGATCATCGTGCACCAGCTCGACGCGCGCACGCGCCCGTGCAATCTTGCCGGCCTGCGTTCGCGACTCGGCGAGCGCTGAGTCCAGCGGCCTCCTCACGTCCATCCCACTCCCGGCAGGTCCCTGCATGAAGAAGCTCAAGCGCAAGCAGTACGACGAAGCGATGGCCAAGCTGCAGGCCGAACTGATCGAGCTGCAACGCTGGATCATCGCCAGCGGCCAGCGCGTCGTCGTCGTTTTCGAAGGACGTGATGCGGCAGGCAAAGGCGGCGTCATCAGGGAAATAGAAGCGTCGCTCAATAATCGCCATGTGCGCACCGTTGCCCTGTCGAAACCGACCGAGGGCGAAAGCGGCCAATGGTATTTCCAGCGCTACGTCGAGGAGTTCCCGAGCACCGGCGAACTCGTACTGTTC
>JBEBXZ010000178.1:0-5147 GCA_040391335.1 Dokdonella fugitiva
CCAATCTGCGCGCAGGCATGCAACACGGGCGCCGGATCCGGCTTGCGTTGCGGCCAGGTATCGCCGGCAACCAGCACCTTGCAGCGCGTGGCGAGGCCCAGTTGCGCGACGACCGGCTCGGCAAGCCAGCCCGCCTTGTTGGTGACGATGCCCCAGGGCACGTCGCGCGCTTCGAGTCCGAGCAGCATCTCGTCGATGCCCGGATACAGCCGGGTCAGCACGTTGCCACCGCGGGCGTAGAGATCGAGATAACGCGGCAGCAGTTCCTCGACCCGCGCTTCGTCGATATCCGGAATGCCGCAGCGCAGGATCTCCTTGCCACCGGCTGAAACAACCCGACTGACGATCACCGGGTCCGGTGCCGCTGCCCCGATTTCCGCGCAAAGAATTTCCAGTGCGACAACCAGATCCGGCGCGGAATCGGCCAGCGTGCCATCCAGATCGAACAGCACGGCTTGCAACGCATTCTCGGGATTCATGTCGGCTTGGTCGCGCTGGCGAGATAGTTGACCGCGACGCTTTCGGCGAGCCAGGCGCGACGCGTCAGCGGGTTGTAGCCGATGCCGCGCAGGTCATCGAGCACGAGCCCGACCGCGCGCAGATCGGCCGCCAGCTCGGATGGCTTGATGAATTGCGCATAGTGGTGCGTGCCGCGCGGCAACAGGCGCAGCACGTGCTCGGCACCGACGATCGCCGCGGCGAACGCCTGCGGCGTGCGGTTCAACGTGGAAAGGAACAACTTGCCGCCCGGCCTGAGCAAACGCGCGCACGCGGCGATCACGCTGGAAGGATCGGGAACGTGTTCCAGCATTTCGAGGCAGGTCACCACATCGCATTGTCCGGCCATCGTGTCGGCCAGGGCCTCGACGCTGGTCTCGCGATAATCGACCTGCAGCCCGCTTTCCAGCAGATGCAGACGTGCAACATCGAGCACGGCGGGCGCGAGATCGATGCCGGTGACCGCGGCTCCGGCGCGCGCGAGGCCCTCGCTGAGCAATCCGCCACCACAGCCGACATCGACGATGGTCGCGCCTTTCAGCACGGCGCGCGCAGCGATATAGCCGAGACGCACCGGATTCAGATCGTGCAGGGGACGGGATTCACCATCCGCATCCCACCAGCGACTGGCGAGGCGATCGAATTTGGCGACTTCGCCGGGATTGACGTTGACCGCGTTCACATCCACTCCACTCAAGTCGTTGCGATGCGTTCGCGCCAGCGTCGCGTCTTCGCGAGGATTTCGCCGGTATCCATGGCCGTCAGCACGCGATCGCACAATTTGCGTACGCCAGCGATCCACACATCGCTGACCTGATGCCGTCCGGCCACATAGATCAATTGGGAAATCACGTTGTAGATCGGCTGCGTTTCGAGATCATCGAGGCGCACGGCGGCGAGGTCGGCCTGTTTGCCGACTTCGATCGAACCGATGCGCTCACCCCAGCCCAGCGCCCTGGCTGAACCAAGCGTCGCTGCGCGCAACACGCTCGCGGCATCGAGCGCCGCTGCATCATTGGCGACCATCTTGCCCACCAGCGCAGCGGTACGCATCTCGCCGAACAGGTCGAGATCGTTGTTCGATGCGCAGCCATCCGTGCCGATCGCGAGATTGACGCCTGCGCGACGCAAGGCCTCCGCCGGGCAGAAGCCGCTGATCAGCTTCAGGTTGGATTCGACGTTGTGCACGACCGAAACACCATTCGCCGCGCAATCGGCGATCTCGCCCTCGGTCAGTTGCGTCATGTGCACGGCGATCAGGTGATCGTTGACCAGGCCGATCTGCTTGATGCGCGCGAACGGACGCATGCCGAAATCGCGCAGGCTGTCGGCGATCTCGTCGGCGGTCTCATGCAGATGCAGATGTACCGGCAGGTCGAGCTGGTCGGACAACATGCGTATCCGCTCGAAACTCTCGTCGGACACCGTATAAGGCGCATGTGGCGCGAAACTGGTGCCGACCAGGGTCGCGTCGCGCAAACTGTCGTGCACGCCGAGCGCCTTGTCGAAGTATTCGTCGCGACTGCTCGCCCACGGCGTCGGGAACTCGATGACCGGCAAACCGATCAGCGCGCGGAAACCGTGCTTCTGGTAGGTCGCTGCCTGCACATCGGGGAAGAAGTAGTTCTCGTTGCAGCAGGTCGTGCCGCCACGGATCATCTCGGCGATCGCCAGTTCGACGCCATCGCGCACGAACTCCGGCCCCATGACCCTGGCCTCGGCCGGCCATACGTACTCCTTGAGCCAGCGCATGAACGGCACGTCATCGGCGAGCCCACGCATCAGCGTCATCGGATTGTGCGTATGCGCGTTGACCAGGCCCGGCATCAGCGCGTGCTCGCGCAATTCGACGCGCTCACGCGGCAAGAAGCGCGTGCGCGCCTCGGCGATCGGCAGGATCGCGACGATGCGATCGGCATCCACCGCGACGGCGTGGGATTCGAGCACCACGCCGTGCGGTTCGACCGGGATGACCCAGCGCGCTTCGATCAACAGGTCGACAGCTTGCCCAGTCATCGGTACTCCCTGGATTACTTGACGCGACCGACGTATTCGCCGGTGCGGGTGTCGACCTTGACGATTTCGTTCTGGTTGACGAACAGCGGCACGCGCACGACCGCGCCGGTTTCCAGCTTGGCCGGCTTGCCACCACCGCCCGAGGTGTCGCCACGCACGCCCGGATCCGTTTCAACGATCTGCAGTTCGACGAAGTTCGGCGGGGTCACGACGATCGGCGCACCGTTCCACAGCGTGACGATGACCATCTCGTTGCCCTTGAGCCACTTCGCCGCGTCACCGACCGACTTCTCGTCGGCTGCGATCTGCTCGTGGTCGGTCGGACTCATGAAATGCCAGAACTCGCCATCGGAATAGAGGAACTCCATGTCCGTATCCATCACGTCGGCGCCCTCGACCGTATCGGTCGATTTCATCGTCATTTCGACGGTGCGACCCGTCTTGAGATTGCGGTATTTGACGCGCGTGAACGCCTGTCCCTTGCCCGGCTTGATGAACTCGGTGTCGACAATCGTGCAGGGATGTCCATCGACAATGATCTTGAGGCCGTTCTTGACGTCGTTCATTCCATGTGAAGCCATGGAGCGCTCCTGTACCTGAAGTAAAACCGCTGGTTCAAAGCGGCTAGAATGGTGAATTCGTTGACCGGAATTCCCGGAACCGATCGACAATGATACCTGCAAGCCCGCATTTCTCCCAGAATTCCGTGAGCCCCCCTTCCAGCCGCGCCATCCGTTGGCAGCAGCTGTGGCGCGAGGCCATTGTCGATCCGCGCGAGCTGCTGCGCATGCTCGGGCTCGAAACGCAGGCCGATGAACTGCTCGCCGCTGCGGACACGGGTTTCGCGATGCGCGTGCCACGCGGTTTCGTCGCGCGCATGCGGCATGCCGATGCGAGCGACCCCTTGTTGCTGCAGGTATTGCCCGGCGCCGCGGAACTGATCGAGGCCGCCGGCTATTCGGCCGATCCGGTCGGCGACCTCGATGCACGCGCCGCGCATGGCGTCCTGCACAAATACGCCGGCCGCGCCCTGCTGATCGCCACCGGTTCCTGCGCGATCAACTGCCGCTACTGCTTTCGCCGGCATTTCCCCTATGCCGAGGAAACCGCCGCGTCGAACCGCTGGCAGGAAGCGATCGCGCATCTCGCCGCAGATGCCTCGATCAACGAAGTGATCCTGTCGGGCGGCGACCCCCTGTCCCTGTCGACGGCCAAGCTGCGCGAACTCGGCGACGCCCTGGCCAGCATCCCGCATATCCGACGCCTGCGCATCCATACGCGCTTGCCGATCGTGCTGCCCGAGCGCGTCGATGCCGAGCTGATCGAATGGCTGGCCGGCTTGCCGCTGCAGCTCGTGATCGTCCTGCACAGCAATCATGCCCATGAAATCGATGCCTCGGTCGCCGCCGCCTGCGCGGCACTGCGCGATACGGGTGCGACGCTGCTCAATCAATCCGTGCTGTTGCGCGGAATCAATGACACCGTGGATGCCCTCGCCGGACTTTCCGAACGGCTGATTGCCTGCTCGATTCTTCCGTACTACCTGAACCAGCTCGATCGCGTGACAGGCGCCGCCCATTTCGAGGTCGATGATGCAACGGCCCTGGACCTGATCAGGCAGTTGCGCGAACGGGTGCCCGGATATCTCGTCCCGCGCCTGATGCGCGATGTGCCCGGCACTGCGAGCAAGACGCCGGTTTGATGGCAAAGGATGCAAGGAATCATTTCAAGTATGGAAATCACTATACGAATCCGGTACAAGATTTCGCTACCGCATGGCTCGCATGCGGCCCTGCTTTCCGTGCGCCCCCTGACAGCGCGTAATCCATGACCAAACAAGACAATGTAATTCGGTTGCTGTTGATCGAAGATTCCGGCGATGTCGCCGAACAGCTGATCAGCGTGCTGCGCAACGGTGGCATCGCCGTGCGCCCATCGCGAGCCTCGACCGAGGCGGAGATGGAGGATCTGCTCGAGCGCCAGCCGCCCGACATGATCCTTGCCAACTACGGCAACCACGATCTACCCCTGCGCCAATGCGTCGAGGTGGTCACCCGTACCGGAAAGGATATCTCGGTCGTCGCCTACGGCAACAGCCTGGGCGGCGACGACACCGTCGCCATCTTCCGCGATGGCGCCAACGCCCTCGCCTTGCGCAACCGCCCCGAGCACCTGCAACTGGTCGTGCGTCGCGAGTTCAGCGCCTTGACCATGCGTCGCAGCGTGCGCCGTCTCGAAAGCGCCCTGCGCGAATCCGAGCGCCGCTGCGCCGCCCTGCTCGATTCCTCGCGCGATCCGATCGCCTACGTGCATGAAGGCATGCATGTCCGCGCCAATCGCGCCTATCTGGAAACCTTTGGCTTCGAGGATTTCGAGGATATCGAGAGCATGTCGATCCTCGATCTCATCGCGGCGGACGACGCCGATGACTTCAAGTCGCTGCTCAAGCGGCTTTCGAAGGGCGAGAAGCCACCGCAGAAGCTCAATCTGAAGGCCCAGCGCAGCGACGGCGAAACCTTCGCCGCGGTCATGGAGTTCTCCGAGGCGATCTACGAAGGCGAGCCTTGCCAGCAGATCATCTTCCGCCAGCAGACGCTCGATCCGAATCTCGCCCAGGAACTCGACGCGCTGCG
>JBEBXZ010000179.1:0-5131 GCA_040391335.1 Dokdonella fugitiva
AGCAATCAGGGCAACCTCTCCAGGGCCAGCGATCCG
The DNA here is from genome assembly GCA_040391335.1 of Dokdonella fugitiva. Lineage (GTDB taxonomy): Bacteria > Pseudomonadota > Gammaproteobacteria > Xanthomonadales > Rhodanobacteraceae > Dokdonella > Dokdonella fugitiva_A. The sequence continues at coordinate 37 of JBEBXZ010000179.1, forward strand.
GCTCGCAGGCTGGCTTTGCTCGGCGAGATGGTGGGCGATGTCGCCGCTGCCGATACGGCAACGCTGGGCAGCATGCTTGATGAATACCTGAGCTTCGTGCGTGCGGACGTGGTCGAGCGCCTGCAGAACCAGTTCGAGATGCTTTCCGATGCGCCGGTATACTGGCAAGCCGATGTGCGCATGATCGTGCGCAACAACGGCAATGCCTTGCTCGCCCACGGCGCGCCACGCCTCGGCGATTGGCCCGAGAACCTCGATGCGGCGACGTATGCCGAAACAGCGCGTGGCGAATTGAACGACATGGCGCAGGCATGGCGTGACTGGCCTGCAGTCTGGCAGGCGGCGTGCGAACAGGGCGATCGCCTGCTCGCCGGTCTTTGATCGAAGGCGAGCACGCACGTGCCGCCAACGAATCAGACTGGACTGACCACTGTCATCGTCGTCACTGCGGACAGTGGTCCGCTGGTCGCGCAATGCGTGGAGCGTGTGCTTGCCGCGCAATCCCCGGTCGAACTGATCCTGGTCGACAACGCCTCGACGGATGGCCAGGTTGAGGTGGTGCTTGAACGCCATGCCCGGGATCAGCGACTGCGCATGCTGCGCAATGCGGGCAATCTCGGTTTCGGCCCGGCCTGCAATCGCGGTGCACGCGAAGCGCGTGGCGATGCCTTGTTGTTCCTCAATCCCGATTGCCTGCTCGCCAGCGACAGCGTGGCGCGGCTGCGCGAGGTGATGTCGCGGCATGCACAGGCCGGGATCATCGGCGCGCATGTGCGCAAGCCGGATGGAACCTCCGAGCGCGCGATCCGGCGGCGTGATCCGACCCTGCGCCGTTCGCTGATGAGCCTGAGTGGTCTCGCCAGACTCGAACGACGCTGGCCGGCATTGGCCGGTGTGAATGCGTTGCGACCAATGAATACGAGTGGCATCGAGCGCGTCGAGGCGATTTCAGGCGCCTGCATGCTCATGCCACGCGATGCATTCGATCGAGTGGGCGGTTTTGACGAAGGCTATTTCCTGCACTGCGAGGATCTCGATCTTTGCCGCCGCACGCGCGATGCCGGTTACGACGTGCTGCTGGCTTCGACGATCGATGTCTGTCACGAGCAGGGCAGTTCGAGCCGGCGGCGACCACTGTTCGTCTCGCGTCACAAGCATCGTGGCATGTGGCGCTATTTCCGCCGCTTCGATCCGGCGGCCCGCAATCCGCTGCTGCGCTGGCTGGTCGCTTGCGGCATCTGGGGCCATTTTGCCGTGCTCGCGCCGCGCAACGCGTGGCGTGAATGGCGGGGCCGGATCAATCCATGAAGATGAAGAACGCCGCGGCCACCATCAGGGCGAAGCCGACGGCGTGGTTCCATTTGAACTCTGCGCCAAGCCAGAGTACCGAGAACACCACGAAGACGATCAGCGTGATGATCTCCTGCATCGTCTTCAACTGTGCGGCGTTGTACACCGTATAGCCGATGCGGTTTGCCGGAACCTGCAGGCAGTACTCGAAGAACGCGATACCCCAGCTCACGAGTATCACCAGCAGCAGCGGCCGGTTGGTGAACTTGAGATGCCCGTACCAGGCGAAAGTCATGAACACGTTGGAGCCGATCAGCAGCAGGATCGGGGCAAGGTAGTTCCACATCGTTGCGTATCCGGGCCGGGAAGACGCGCGATGATCAACCTACGGCTCGTCGCTGTCGAGGAAGCGTGATTCGTAGAGCAGTGCCTCTATGCGCTGTTCCTGGCCGGGAGCGAATTCGAAACCGAGATCGTCGCTGCCATCGCGCACGCAACGCGCATCGAGCGCGATCACGGTTTCCTGGTCGAAGATGAAATAGACGCGGCATTCGCGGATTTCCGAGGCCTGCCATTGTGTCGGCCGCGCCAGACGCGCCCCGCCTTGTGACAGATCGCGGACTTCGCTCAGCCAGCCCTCGCCGTCGAATGTGATCAGCGCCGCGGAGAAGATTGGCAGGCGCGGATGGCGTCGTTTCTCGCTGGAATTCATCGCAGTGACGATAGCGGTCGCCAGCGTCACTGCGCAAGTGTAAGCGCTAGACCCCTTAACTTATGTGGCGCGTGCGCCTTCGAATATCGGTAGCAGCGTGTCGATACTACGACCAGGGCCGGTTGTGCGACGGCGTCGGTCAGCCTGGCTCAAGGTTCAACGCCCCTGGCTTTACCTCACGCTTATGCTCGAGACGAGCTTTCTCTCTGCGACATACGCTCTATCAAGAGAAGGAAGGCGCAACTGCGCCAGTCGCACCTTCCAAAGCGATTTCAATCCGACAGAACGCTGCAATCGAAATTCTTTGTGTATGACACATACGCAGGCGAAGCACATGATCCGCCGGCCAGGCTCACATAAGAAAAGATCGTTGCGTTGCAGTTGGATAAACCAGCCGTGAAGAAATAGTTGGTGTTTGCAACTGATGGCGGATTTGACCCCGACCAATCTGAAGTTATGTAGGAATTTGTTGCGGAAGCAGAGGCCTGCGTCGTCGTGCCACTTTTTATGGTTGCCGATTGATAAACGGTAGAGCTGGTAGGGTCATCGGGAAAAGGGCCAAACATGCCACCGCTCGAATGTGCTCTGGCGACCGCCGTAACCCCCAGGATTCCTGTATCGATGTGGCCATCGAATACATAGCCGTAGTTGTTGCTACAAAGGCCGCCGGAGGAAGAATGATTCAGATCTGTGCCCTTCGAGATATCACTCAAGCCGGCCAGGGCATCGAGCATCGCGTTTTGCTGCTGCAACTCATTGCGCGAAGGTGACGTGAACGCCTGAGAGCCTAGAGAATAGTACTCTGCCAAGAGTCTTTCACGATCAATCTTCGCGGCTTCAACACCGAAAGCTAGGCGGGAGGTTGCGCCGTCAGCCTCTGTTCGATAGAAAATTCCTGGTGAGGATTCTGTCCATCCATCGCTTGGATTAAACGAGCTCGAAGAAATCTGAGCCTGCACCATTCCACAAGCCAGCATAGCCAGCGTCCCGACTGCGATCTTCAGCTTCATAGCATTCGACTCCCTATAAATGCGCACATCATTCAGAAAGTACCTAATGTCCTGCAGAAATCCAGAGCGCACATTTCTGCGCGCTGGATCAGCGTAGTCAAGAACTAACGTGCAAAACGAGTATTACGACACAATTCTCATTAAAAAATTTTATGTCATTCTACGGGATTTGAAACGCTCAAGCAGTGCTCCATGACTGCTTTCAAACACTGCTTCGCGAGAACGAAACATCACACGAACAGCACGACGTGTCCGATCCGCATCGAGGCTCTGGTACGCATCTCGTACGTATATGGGCGGGGATGCACCTTGGGACTATGGCTGGCCATCTCAGAGTCACCAGGACGTGAGCGTTAGCCCATATGGCCCATGCGGGAGTGCAATCAGGGATTGAGTGGTGCCGTGGGAAGGGCAGCAGTGTGTCGATGTCACGATCGAGCGTTGTCGATAGTTGGGTGAGGGCACGGGTCAGCCATGTGCGCAGTTCGATGCCGTTGGCCTTGGTGAGAGCCAACAGTCCATGATCATCGCGGCATGCTTTCCTGCGATTTTCAATCCAGCGAGTTCCTTGCGGCCGACCGCAATCGGCCGGATCGCATTCTCGATGAGCGCGGCCGTCCTCGACGTAGCAAGTGAGCGAGGGCTCGGTCGCAGCATGTGGCGGACTGCCTCGTGCAGGCCGATGTTGCTTAGTACTTTCGATGCAGGCCGTAAAGCCCGCGCTTGAGGTCATCAAGATGGATCCGGGATGTTCCCGACGGATTCGTCTCGAGGCGATGTACTTTCACCTCGATCGCATACAGCGCGCGGAAGTCGAACCGTTTCCTCGGCGATCGGACTGCCGCTGGCCTGTACGCGCCAGCGTCGAGGGCGTGAGGCGGTTCACGTCCCGCGACGCAGGACCAGCATGGGGGGCGTGCGTGCGATGCGCCGCGTGCCGGCAAGACCGGCCAGCATGACGAGAATGGCGGAAGCGATCGCGATCGCCAGCAGCGGGCCCGCGGGTGGCCAGTACTCGGGAAGCCGGAACACGCTGCGTGCGAGGGCGATTCCGGTGGCGGCCGCGCCGATCGCCGCCACCAGTCCGGCGAGCAAACCGAGCGCAGCAAATTCGCCGAGCACAGCCGCATTCAACTGACGACGGTTTGCGCCAAGCGTGCGCAACAAGGCGATCTCGAAGCGTCGTTCATCGGCGGTGGAAGCGAGTGCGGCGAGCAGCACGAGGACGCCGGCAGCGAGACTGAAACCCAGAACCCAGGTGACCGCCGAGGACACGCGTTCGATGATGTCGCGCACGCGATCGAGAATCGACTTGATGTCGATCAGCGAGATGTTCGGCAGTTCGCGCGACAGCGTGGCAAGGCCACCTTGTGTCGTCGGCACATGGAAGCTCGCGATCAGGCTGTGCGGCAGAGTCTCCGCGTGTCGTGGATCGAGCATGAGGAAGAAGTTCACGCGGAACGAATCCCAGTCGACCTCGCGCACGCTGGTGATCGTCGCCGTGATCTCCTCGTCGCCGAAGCGCAGGCTCATCGTGTCGCCGAGCTTGAGGTGGAACATCTCGATCCAGCTCTTGTCGACCGACAATTGCGCGCCAATGTCCTGTGGTCCGCGCCATGCGCCCTCGATGACGCGGTTCGAGGACGGCAGTTCGTCGCTCCACGAAACGCGCACTTCGCCTTCGATCCAGTTGCCGGCGCGTTGTTCATCCGCGTAGTCGGCGGCGCGCGGCGCTGAGCCATTGATCGCCACCAGTTTGCCGGCGGCGAGCGGCAGCATGCTCAGCCGCGTCGCGCCGAGCGTGGTCAGGCGTTGCTCGAAATCACCGCGCTGGTCGGGTTGCACGTTGAGCACGAAATAATTCGGCGTGTCGTCCGGCAACTCGGCGCGCCAGCGATCGAGCAATGACGGCCCGATCACCGCCAGCAGATCGAGAGCAGTCAGGCTGAGTGCCAGCGCGCCGACCTGGATCAAGGTCAACGAGCGCCGCCGGATCAGGTTGGCGACGCCGAAGCGCAACGCGCCGGGAAGCCTGTGTCCTCCGGCGCGCAATCCCTTCAGCAGGAGCAGGGTTACGACCAGG
>JBEBXZ010000180.1:0-5130 GCA_040391335.1 Dokdonella fugitiva
TACCGTATCCGCGGCAATTCCTTCTATGGGGGAGCCGCCAATGGCACCGCACTGCCGGGCGATCCCAAGGCCCCGGGATGGCCGCGCAAGAGCTACTCGACTTACATCGTCATGGGCACTCACGACAGCGACCCGGTCGGTTCGCTCGTGACCCAACTGGAGCGCACGCATGCGTTGTCGCTTACTGCAACGATCGGTTCAGTGGCAAGCAGCGGACCCAGCGGAGTATCGGATGCAACCGTGCGCACATTTGCACCGGCCGGGTATGACGCCGTCTATGGCGCACTGACGTTTGTCGCTGCCGCGAATCGTCTCGATGCGAATATCGCCGTTGCCAGCGGCAGCCTGCAGCGACCCTTGCTGATCGTTCGATCGTACACGGGAGCATTGCCGACCACGCTGCGCCTGAATGGCGCGACCCTGGTGCGCGACCAGGACTGGTTGCCATCGGTTCGCGCAGGTGCGCAGGAACTCTGGATCACGCTCAAGCGTGACCTCAGCGGCGCCAGCAACCGGATTGAACTCGTGCCTTGACGACGACTGCGGATGGTCCTCGAGCAAGGGCCATCCGCAACACTTTACTCCGCGGCTTTGAGTTCCTGCGCGGCGCGAATCTGTGCATCGACCGCCGCGATCGCGGTCATGTTGACGACGCGGCGAACGGTCGCGGCCGGGGTCAGGATATGCGCCGGTTTCGACACGCCCATCAGGATCGGGCAATCAGATTAGCCTCGACTCTCAGCTAAGCGCCGCATGAGTTGAAACCGTCAATCCGTGAATAGCCCGTTGTCTGGCGCAGGCCGGGACCCAGTGCCTTCAACGAAGCCCGATGTCTTGGCACACCCGATGGAGCGACTCATATGGGTCGCTTCGCGACGGAGTAAACGAGCAATGTGAAGCGAACGCGCAAGTCGCTGGGTCCCGGCCTGCGCCGGGACGACGAGGATGGATTGAAAAGTGCCCCGACTTGACTCGCTACGCTGCTGAAAGCTGGGATGACAGGAACGAAGATCTTCAGAGGTTTCCGATCCTGGCCGAGGATTCGAGCTAATCAGGTCGGATCGAGCGCGATGCCTTCGGCCTGCACGCGCGTGATGTTGTAGCCGACGTGCGCCGTATCGAGATTAGGGAAGACGAACAGATTCGTGTGCTCCTTGATTCCGGATTTTGATACTTGTGCGATAGTGCATAGGGACAAGAGCTTTCCTGCACAAGGCTCTGTGCCAGAGATCAGGGCGACCGGCTCTTGCGAGGGTTGATGATGCGATCGTCTGACGGGAGTATCTGCCGATGAAGAGGAAACGCGCTCTCTACGGGGCGCTCGCGGTGTTGCTGGTTGTGGCTGGCGCGACGCTTTGGCCGCGGCCATTCTCGTCCCGTGGAAATGAGTCGCCCGGATTGCATGAAACGCCTGTTGCAGCCGATCCTTCGGGCTTCTTGCGAGACTCGCCTTCGCTTGCACCGGGTGAGGCGAGATCGCTCGCCGAGGCCACGCAATCGCCCGAAAAGCCGATCGAGGCGCCAAGTGCTGCTCAGGTATATGGTGATACGAGCATATCGCTAGGAGAACGCTTCCGTTTGCTGCTTGGTGCAGGCGAGGGTGATCAAGCGGCTGCGCATCTGGCGCTGGGAATCGTAAGCGGGTGCCATTCCATCGACGCTATCCCATCAGGTACTCCACCTCTAGGCGCTGAGGTAGCGACAGACTATCAATTATCACTCGATAAACTGTTGCGGCAGGAATGTCGAGATGTCTTATCTAACCCTGATTATCAAAAGACGCTCGGGGTTCTCAAGAAGCACTCCGCTCACATGTACGCGGATTCAGTAAAACGTGCAATTCGCGAGCAGTATGCTGCCGGCGGAGCGCCGGCCGCTCTGATAGCGGGGGTCGGCGCGCTGAAATCACGGCCCGACCAAGTCACCGCAAATGTGGTGGCCGATCAGCTGTCAGAGCTTGAGATTTCTTCCGTCTATCTGGCGCCATTGATGCGATCAGCGGAGTCAGTGACTCCGCAAAACCGCAACTTGCTCGTGAACGCCGCGATACAGCTACTGACCTGCGATTTCGGGCGTCCTTGCGGACCTAATTCATTTGATGTTCGGACGATGTGCTTGGTCATGGGCGTTTGTATTCCTGGCGCGAACTTGCAGATGCTTACCGTGCAAGAGCTGATGACCGGACAGCAGGCTCGGGATGTGCAGGCGATTCTCGACAATCTGCGCCAATATCGTCGGTAGCTGATTCAATTGGCGCGGCAGTGCGGGCACGCTCAAGCGTGACCTCAGCGGCGCCAGCAACCGGATTGAACTCGTGCCTTGACGACGACTGCGGATGGTCCTCGAGCAAGGGCCATCCGCAACACTTTACTCCGCGGCTTTGAGTTCCTGCGCGGCGCGAATCTGTGCATCGACCGCCGCGATCGCGGTCATGTTGACGACGCGGCGAACGGTCGCGGCCGGGGTCAGGATATGCGCCGGTTTCGACACGCCCATCAGGATCGGGCCGAGCGCCACGCCTTCGGTCATCACGCGCGTGATGTTGTAGCCGATGTTCGCCGCATCGAGATTCGGGCAGACGAAAAGGTTCGCGCGTCCCTTGAGCCGCGAGTTCGGGAAAAGACGATCGCGCACTTCCTCGTTGAATGCGGTATCGGCCTGCATCTCGCCTTCGATTTCGAGGCCCGGTACACGCTCGCGAACGAGCTCGAGCGCACGACGCATCTTCGACGCCGAGGCATCTTCATGACTGCCGAAGTTCGAATGCGAGAGCAGGGCGACCTTCGGAACGACGCCGAACAGGCGCAGGCGCAGCGCCGCCTGGATCGTCGCTTCGGCAATCTGTTCTGCCGTCGGATCGAGCTTGACGTGGGTGTCGAGGAAGAAGAACACGCCGTTGCTGTTGAGTACCCCGGTCATCGCCGACGGCGCCTGGACGCCGGCATCGAGCGGGATGATGTCCTGTATGTAGCGCAGTTTCTTGTGGTACCGGCCGACCATGCCGGTCAGCATCGCGTCGGCTTCGCCGCGGCTCAGCATGAGGGCGGCGATCACCGAAGGACGCGAACGCACGATCGCTTTCGCGCTGTCCGGGGAAACGCCGCGTCGTTCCAGCAGGGAGTGATAAAGCGTCCAGTATTCCTTGAAGCGCGGGTCGTTCTCGATGTTGCAGATCTCGAAATCCGTGCCGGGCTTGAGTCGCAGGCGCATGCGCTGGATGCGCGACTCGATCACGGCGGGACGACCGATCAGGATCGGCCACGCCAGGCGTTCGTCGACGATATGCTGCACCGCGCGCAGGACGGTTTCCTCTTCGCCTTCGGCGTAGACCACTTTCTTCAGGTCGGCGCGCGCTCGATCGAAGACCGGCTTCATGACCAGACCGGTGCGGAATACGAACGTGTTCAGGCGTTCGCGATAGGCATCGACATCCTCGAGGGGGCGCGTTGCGACGCCGGATTCCATCGCGGCCAAGGCCACGGCCGAGGACAGGTGGATCAGCAGGCGCGGATCGAAAGGCTGCGGGATCAGGTAATCGGGACCGAACGAACGGATCTTTCCGCCATAGGCACGTGCCGCGACATCCGACATCTCGCGCCGTGCGAGTTCGGCGATCGCATGCACGCAGGCGATCTTCATTTCCTCGTTGATCGTCGTCGCGCCCACATCGAGCGCGCCACGGAACAGGTACGGGAAACACAGGGCGTTGTTGACCTGGTTCGGATAATCCGAGCGACCGGTGGCAACGATCGCTTCAGGACGAATCTCGAATACGAGTTCCGGCAGGATTTCGGGGGTCGGATTGGCCAACGCGAAGATGATCGGACGTTCCGCCATGCGCCCGACCATTTCCTGGCTGAGCACGCCGGGCGCCGACAGTCCAAGGAAAATGTCGGCGCCATCGATGATGTCGCCGAGCGTGCGTGCGGTCGTTGCGCGCGCGTAGCGCGCCTTGTGCTCGTCGACTTCCGCGGTGCGGCCTTCATAGACCACGCCGAGGCGATCCGCGACCCAGATGTTCTCGATCGGCACACCGAGGTTGACCAGCATGTTCAGGCAGGAGATGCCCGCCGCACCGGCCCCCGTGTGCACGACCTTGATCTCGTCGATCCTCTTGCCGATCACCTTGAGCGCGTTGAGGACCGCGGCGCCGACGATGATCGCGGTGCCATGCTGGTCATCGTGGAACACCGGGATGTTCATGCGCTCGCGCAGCTTGCGCTCAACTTCAAAGCACTCCGGCGCCTTGATGTCTTCGAGATTGATGCCGCCGAAGCTCGGCTCGAGGCTGGCGATGATGTCGATCAGCTTGTCCGGATCGCGCTCGTCGATCTCGATGTCGAAAACGTCGATGCCGGCGAACTTCTGGAACAGCATGCCCTTGCCTTCCATGACGGGCTTGGCGGCGAGCGGCCCGATATCGCCGAGGCCGAGCACGGCGGTGCCATTGGTGATCACCGCGACCAGGTTGCCGCGTGCGGTCAGCGTCGCCGCTTCTCCCGGATCGCGGACGATCTCGTTGCAGGCATAGGCCACGCCGGGCGAGTAGGCCAGCGAAAGCTCGCGTTGAGTCACAACAGGTTTGGTGGGAACGACCTTGATCTTGCCGGCAGGCGCGCGTCGGTGGTAATCGAGCGCAGCTTGCTTGAGTTCTTCCGGATTGCTGGACATGACGCGGAGGGATGCCTCTCGGGTAGCGGAATGTGCGGGTTTTTGACTATATCACGCGGATTTTCACGATCTCAGAGCGCGAGGACGAGATCCTCGGCGGCGACGTGGTCGAGACGGATCCGGTTTGCGAACAGCGAGAACGCGAGCATCGCGGCAAGGCCATTGGCATGCCGCACCCAGCGCGGCAGCCAGGTCGGTTCGGCGATGTAGCCGTCGTCGAACTGCGCCTCCAGCGCGACCACGTCATGCAGGCTCATCTTGCCGGCGAACAGGTTGCGGCACAGGTTCATGCGCTGGTTCTTGAGTGCCCAGCGGAAGAATGTATGCACCGACAGGAGTCCATGCAGGTAGACGGTATCCTTGGTGAACGCGGCGCCGCCGGTCAGCGGTGAGCCACGATACACGCGCTGGGCTGACGCAAAGCTGTCGTTCTCGGTCTGGCCTGCCGCAAGGAAGTAA
>JBEBXZ010000181.1:0-5116 GCA_040391335.1 Dokdonella fugitiva
TCGACCGAACAGGGCGCCGCGGCAATGCTGGTCTACCAGGACGACTCCGGGGCGCGCGTCGGCTTCTACCTGCGCCCGCGCGCGCGCCAGCTTGGCAGCGGCCAGCGCCGCGACGGCGACCTGCTGGCGCAGTACTGGTCGCACCACAACGCCAGCTTTGCCTTGGTCAGCTCTGCCGGCGACGCGGCGGCGCTACGCTTGCCGCGAATGCTCGGCAACGGTTGAACTGATTCAGGGAGAAGGCCTCGAAGCCCGCTGGCCAATGGCTCGCAGACGCTCCTCCTGGCTCCCCGCAAACGGGGGAAGGTTCCAGCAGTGTCGCATCAAGGACTGGCAAGGGCTTTGCGGCGCCGGCCTCGACCGCCTCGATCCGGTTTCACGAAGCGCAGCGTCATCTGCTCGCCGACAGCCTGATACTTCGCGTCGGCGGCCGTCCACTCCGCTCTTCCAGGCGACTTCGAGCAGCGCGGACAAATGCTCCGACACACGAGCCTTGGCACGGCAAGCCTGCTCCCGGCGTTGCGGGCTTCAATTTCCTGAACATCCGAGCTGCCGATGCTGCGGCGCAGCAGCGATCCTCGTATGATGGCGCCCCCTTTTCCGCGTCCGTGCGCGACCGCGCCTCGGAACCATCATCCCGGAGCACCCATGGCTTTTGAACTCGTTTCCAGCGGCAAGGACGTGCCGAATGAAATCAACGTCATCATCGAGATTCCGAAGGACGCCGAACCCGTCAAGTACGAAGTCGACAAGAAGACCGGCACGATCTTCGTCGACCGCATCCTGTCCACGCCGATGCGCTACCCGTGCAATTACGGCTACGTGCCGCAGACGCTCGGCGGCGACGGCGATCCGCTCGACGTGCTCGTGATCCTGCCGCTGCCGCTGGTTCCGGGTTCGGCGATCCGCTGTACGCCGGTCGGCGTGCTGCGCATGACCGATGAAGCCGGCGCTGACGAGAAACTCGTCGCCGTGCCCGTGCCGAAGGTGTTCGAGGGCTATGCCCACATCAAGGACATCGAACAGGTGTCCAGGCACTGGCTTGAGCGCATCGGTCACTTCTTCGAGCACTACAAGGATCTCGAGAAGGGCAAGTGGGTCAAGATCGCCGGCTGGGGCAATGCCGAGGAAGCGAAGAAGGAAATCCTGCTCGGCGTCGAACGCTACAACGCTGAAGAAGCCTGATTGAAGCGATAGCGTCCCCGTCCAATGCCGGGACGCTATCCGGAATCACGCCGGCAGCAATAGCCGGCACGGATCCGCTCAGGGCGGATCCCGAGAATCAAAGCCATCGGCAAAGATCGCATCGCCCGCCGCGTTCGGATCGTAGATCTCGCCATACGGCACCTTGCCGACCTCGGTATCGATCATGTCGTCACCGCCCATGATCAGCACCGTGCCATCGACCAGCAGCGTCGCATCGGCACTGCTGCGCTCGGTCGAAGGTCCGGGCAGGATCGACGTGAACGTGTCGGTCGCCGGGTCGAACAGTTCGGCCGTTCCGGCCTTCAACCCGTAGCGGTAGCCACCGATGATGAAGATTCGCCCGTCTTCGAGTGCGCGCATCTGGAAATCGATGCGTCCCATGGCCATCTGCGCATCGAGCGCCTGGAATGTGCCGGTCGCCGGATCGAAGGTTTCGACCGTGGCGAGCTGATCGCCACCGACGGTGTAGCCGCCAGCGACGAGCACGCGGCCATCTCCAAGCAGCACCGCGGCATGCCGCTCGCGCAGCGACACCATCGGCGAGGCGACGACCGTCCAGACACCGGTCGCCGGATCATACAATTCGCCCTCCGGACGCATGCCGCCCTGACCAAGGCCACCGGTAACCAGCACGCGCCCGTCCTGCAGGCGCGTAGCGGTATGCACGTAACGACCGTGATTCAGGCTGCCGGTCTGGCTGAAGGAATCGGTTTCAGGATCGAACAGGTAGCTCTGGGCGAGGTAACCCGCTCCACCCCTGAAACCGCCAATGACGAGGATGCGGCCATCGAGCAGGCGTACCGCCGCATTGCGCTCACCGCCCACTGCAAAGCCGGCCGCCACCGGCTCGAACACTTCGTTGTCGACATCGAACAGTTCGGCATTGGCCTGGGTTTCGCCATCACCGTAGCCACCGACCACGAGAACGCGGCCATCGCCAGTCGAGAGTGCGGCGAAATCGACGCGAGGAACGCTCATCGGGCTGGTCGCCTCGAACGCGCCGGTCACCGGATCATAGATCTCCGCAAGTTCGGTGGTTGCGTGCGGGCCCGGCAGCCCATCGCTGGGCCGTTTGGTCGGGTACACGCCGCCGAGAACGAGAACGCGGCCATCGCTCATGCGCGTGGCGACGTGCGAGCTGCGCGGCGTGACCATGTCGCCGGTGATCGAGAATGCGCCCTCGGCGTGGGCCTGCGCCGCGAGGCCGACCATCGCGATTGCCAGCATCACGCGCTGCAGCGGATGAAACGCAGGGGGCTGGGAGTTGCCAGAGGGAGTTCGCATCGGCTTGCCTGGTTGGAAAGTGAACCCCGACCCTAGCGCAGCCGTCCGCGACAACCATTCGCTTGTTCGCGGATTTCGGTGAGATTACCGTGTGATGACGCGCATCCTGTTGATTTTGTTTTGATCATTGCGGAAGCAGAGCCATCCTCGGAAGTCTTTCCGCCAGCGTGCCCGGATCATCCGATTGTCCGGGCGCGATGGTCAGCGCCAATGGAATCATGCGTTCTCCCGCCAATGCCCGTGCGCGGTCGAGCGCGGCGGACCAGGCTCCCCGCTGGCCCAGCGCATGACGCACGCGCAACTGCAGCAGGGCCGCATCGAAATCCGCGTTCGCCCAGACGGCAGCGCGCGAGCCGACCACCGCCGCCGTCGCCAGATCGGCTTCGCCGAGCAGCCAGTCGGCATAGGCCTCGGCGACCCACAGCATATCGGTGGGCACGCGCTGCATCTCGGCCGAACGACTCGCATCCTCGAATGCGCGGCGCGCCTCCGCGCGTTGTCCCCTGGCGGCGAGTTGTTCGGCATGCGCGAGCGTCGAGTACAGCCGCGTCTCGGGCATCTCCAGGCGTTCGCTCCAGGCATTCATCGCGAGCAGCAAGGCAGTCGCGGCCTCGTTGCGTCCGTGGGCCAGATGATCGCGCAGCAGGATCAGCCCGGCGCGGGCCGGATCGCGTCCCAGGTCGTCATTGCGGAGCTGGCCGAGCGCGTCGTCGATGGCCTGCCGCATATCCGGCAATCCGGTCGCATCGAGCGTGAGTCGGGCCAGCGCGAGTTGCAGCGGCCAGGCCGCGCAGGAATCCGCGCCGGGAGGCAAGCCACAAGCCGCATCGAGCAACGCGCGCGCTGCGGACAGGCGCCCGTTCGCCGTGAGCACCTCGATGCGCGTCACCTGCGCCAGTGCGATCGCGCGCGGCGAACTCGCCTGTCCGATCAAGACAGCGAGACGGGGTTCGATGGCCAGCGCAGCCGCGGGTTCGAGCAGCAACAGATGCGCATGGGCCATATGCAGGCGAGCCACGAGCTCATCGTGCACGTCGCGGAAAACCGCGAGTTCGGATGCTGCCCGTTCGAGCAGGGGCATCGCTTCGAACAGGCGTCCGCGCTGCTTTTCGAGGACCCCGGCGGCGAGTTCGGCGCGCGCCATGCCGAGCCGGTCGCCGACGCTTTCGAGGACCACACGCGCCTCGGCGAAATCCCGTTGCGCGCCATCGCGATCATTGCTGCGCGCCTTGGCCACGGCACGCCCCATCAACGCGCGCCCGAGTTCGCCGTCGCCATTCCGCGCGTCCGCGAGCAATGCGATCGCATCGTCGGAACTGCGCCGCAAGCCGGCAATATCGCCGCGTTCGTATTCCACATTGGCCAGGCCGTTGAGCACGCGCGCGCGCAGTATCGTGGCCGTGGCCGGCAGTTCGGCGAGCAGGGACAGGTATTCGTTCTGTGCGATATCGAACTGGCCTGCCTCGAACGCGACCCAGCCACGCCGGTAGCGCAGGTCCGGGGATCGCCGCTGCGCGTCGGTCGCCGTATCGATCAGGCGCATCGCGCCACCGATGTCGCCGGCCAGCGTCGCGGCCTCGACTTCGATCAGCACCTGCGCCATCTGCCGTTCACCGGCCGCGACTGCCGCAGCCGGCTCGCGGCCGAGCAACCGCAACATGCGATCCGCGGACAAACGCGCGGCATCGAGCGCATCGTCGGCCTCGACGGAACTCCGCAAGGTGGGCGAACGGTTGCCGAGCGTATGCAACGTGACCTGCCAACGGCCCTCGACGCGCCGTACCTCGCTCGCGATCAAGCGTCCCGAGGGAGCCTGCGCGAGCAGTCCTTCGATGTCGATGCGCCCGCTGCCGCTTTCCGTGAACCCCGCGGCAAGCGCCACCGCATTGTCACTCGGCAAGGCCGGCTGGCCAGCCTCGCGCAGACGATCGCCAAGCACGCTCATGAGGCCGAGCCGCATCCAGGCATGTTCGGCTCCAGCACCCACCGTGGTCGGCAGCAGCATCACGACATCTTCGGGTGCCGCTGGCACCCGAATGCCCCTGCTGTCCGAAAGAAAACCATTCACGACGGACAGGCCGACCACGGCAGCGATACAGATTGCGCCGAACACAAGCGCGAGTGTGGCGCGGCGACCGCGCCTGCCCGCCTTTTCCGGTGCGCGCGGCAACGCGATATTGCCAGGCGTCGACGGTGGCGAAGCGATTCCCTGGTGCTGGCCCTCGTGTCGCGCAACGTCGAGGACCTCGGTCGGCGCGACCCAGCGATAGCCGAACCTCGGAATCGTGCGGATCAGGCTCGATGCGGGATCGGCGCCCTCGTCGAGCAGGCGGCGCAGCCGTGAAATGATCTGCGCGAGCAGATTGCCCGGCACATCGGCCTGGCCCCAGATGACGGCGATCAGTTCGTCGCGCCCAACCGCGCGGTCACGATGCTCGATCAACCAGGTCAGGCATTCGATCAGCTTCGGCGCGAGCACGAGCAGGACATCTTCCCGGTGCAGTTCGCGTTTCTCGACAAGCAGGCGGAATGCGCCGAACCGGTACTCGCTGGCGGATTCCGTCGACCTGTTCAATACCTCGCCCAAGACACTGCGCGGCGCTCAGGCCAGCAGATCGGCGTATTC
>JBEBXZ010000182.1:0-5097 GCA_040391335.1 Dokdonella fugitiva
GCGCGCTGTCGGATCGCGAATGCTCACTGTGCATAACAGCGCATATGAGGTGTTATGGAATATCACCATGAAAACGAGGTGTTATCCGGCACTTCTCAGGCCCGAGGCAAGCCGCGCTTTTGAATGACGTTCGCCGACGATTGCGTCTGCAACACGGCTGTTGGTCACCTTTGCGCGTTTGCGTCCGGTGGATTGAGGACTTCACCCTGTTCAGCGGGAGGTGGCATCCGCACGAATGAGGCCGCGCGGAGGTTGGATCGTATCGACGCGATCCCAGTCATCTGGGTTTTGCCCCATGATTTTCCCCGCCACACGATTTCAGCTAAGGTTCCGCGCCTGTCCTGGGGAAGGAAGTCCGCTGATGTCCACCGCTCCGTTGCACGTCGTCATCCTCGCCGCTGGCGAAGGCAAGCGCATGAAGTCCTCGCGGCCCAAGGTCCTGATGCCCTTGGCCGGGCATTCGATGCTCGGGCATGTGCTGGATACGGCGCGGGCACTTTCTCCGGCGGCCATCCACATCGTCTACGGACATGGCGGCGACCAGGTACGCGCGGCGTTTGCCGATCCTGATCTGTCCTGGGTGCTGCAGAGCGAACAGCGCGGCACCGGCCACGCGGTGAAGCTGGCGATGACCTCGATTCCGGAAAATGCACGCGTCCTCGTGTTGTATGGCGACGTTCCGCTGATCGGGCGGCAGACGCTCCACGAGTTGCTCGCCAGCACCGGCTCCCTGACCGCCCTGGTCACCCAGCTCGAGGTGCCGTATGGCTACGGCCGCGTGGTGCGCGATGGCATCGGTCGCGTGCGTGCCATCGTCGAGGAGAAGGACTGCACGACCGATCAGCGCGCGATCACCTGGGTCAACAGCGGCATCCTCGTCGCCGATGCGCGGCGCCTGCATGTGTGGATCAACAATCTTTCCGACGACAACGCGCAACGCGAGTACTACCTGACCGACATCTACGCGCAGGCGAACGATGAGGGTGAGCCGGCCGAAGCGAGCCTGTGCACGAATCCGCAGGAAGTCTTCGGCGCCAATGATCCCTGGCAGCTCGCGGCCCTGGAGCGGCTCTACCAGCGATTGCGCGCAACCCGGCTCGCCGCCGACGGCGTGCGCTTCTCCGATCCGGTGCGCTTCGATGTGCGTGGCACGGTCACCGTGGGGCGCGATGTCGAGATCGACGTCGACGTGATCCTCGAAGGCGAGGTCGAACTGGGGGATGAAGTCCTGATCGGTCCGTTCTCGCGCATCGCCAACTCGCGGCTTGCCGCAGGCACGATCGTACGCGCGCATTGCGACATCGAAGGCGTGGTGACGCATGGCCCCTGCGTGATCGGCCCGTTCGCACGGCTGCGCCCCGGTACCGAACTCGGCCCGGGCGCACGCGTGGGCAATTTCGTCGAGACCAAGAACGCCACGCTCGGCGCGGGCGCGAAGGTCAATCACCTGAGTTACGTCGGCGACGCGCAGGTCGGCGCGCATGCGAACATCGGCGCCGGCACCATCACCTGCAACTACGACGGCGTGAACAAGCACCGCACGGTGATCGGCGATGGCGCCTTCATCGGCTCGAACTCGGCGCTCGTTGCGCCGGTGACCATCGGCAGCCATGCGACGATCGGCGCGGGTTCGGTGATCACGCGCAACGCACCGGATGACACGCTGACCCTCGCGCGCGGCCGCCAGGCCACGGTGCCCGGCTGGCAGCGGCCAAAGAAGTCCTGAGTGGCGCTCCCACGGCGGGATGCCGCCGCGTATTGTTAGACTCGCGTCCCATCTTCGTCGCAGGAATTGTGCAATGGCCTACGCTCCCCTGCCCCAGGCTGACGAAATCCGCGTGGCGGTCATCGGCCTGGGATATGTCGGGCTTCCGCTGGCGGTCGGCTTCGGGCGAGTCATGCCCACGCTGGGGTTCGACATCAACCAGGCGCGCATCGCCGAGCTGAAATCGTTCCAGGACCATACCCTGGAGGTATCGCCCGAAGAGTTGCGCGCGACGGAAGCGCTCTCGTTCAGCGCCGACCCGGCGGATCTGGCGAACTGCAATGTGTTCATCGTGACCGTGCCGACCCCGATCGACAGCGCGAAGCGCCCCGACCTGACGCCACTGGAAGCGGCCAGCCGCACGGTCGGTCGTGCGATTCGTCCGGGCTCGGTCGCGATCTTCGAATCGACGGTCTATCCCGGCGCGACCGAGGAAGTCTGCGTGCCGATCATCGAGCGCGAATCGGGCCTGCGCTTCAACCAGGATTTCTACGCGGGCTACAGTCCCGAACGCATCAACCCGGGCGACAAGCAGCACCGCCTCGAAACGATCATGAAGGTCACTTCCGGCTCGACGCCCGAGGCGGCGGATTTCGTGGACGCACTGTATCGCCGCGTGATCACGGCTGGCACGCACAAGGCATCGAGCATCCGGGTTGCCGAGGCTGCCAAGGTGATCGAGAATACCCAGCGCGACCTCAACATCGCATTGATCAACGAGCTCGCGCTGATCTTCCATCGCCTCGGCATCGACACCAGCGAAGTGCTGGCTGCTGCCGGCACCAAATGGAACTTCCTGCCATTTCGTCCCGGACTCGTGGGCGGACACTGCATCGGTGTCGATCCCTACTATCTGACGCACAAGGCGCAACAGATCGGCTATCACCCCGAAGTGATCCTGTCCGGGCGGCGCATCAATGACGGCATGGGCAGCCACGTCGCACAGCGCGTGATCAAGCTGATGACCCAGCGCCGCATCCACGCGGCCGGCGCCAACGTGCTGATCCTCGGGCTCGCGTTCAAGGAGAACTGTCCCGACCTGCGCAACACGCGGGTGGTCGACGTGGTCACCGAGTTCAAGAGCTACCATGCGAATGTCGATGTGCATGATCCCTGGGTCAGCGCGATCGAAGCCGAACACGAGTATGGTTTGACGCTGACGCCCCAGGTGGAGCGCGGCAGGTACGACGCGATCATCCTCGCCGTCGCGCATCGCCAGTTCATCGAGATGGGCGCGGAACAGATCCGCGCGCTCGGCAAACCGGGCTGCGTGTTGTTCGACGTCAAACAGGCCCTCCCGCGCGAAAGCGTGGACGATCGTCTGTAGCGCGGAGCGGGATCCGGAAGAGACTGCGCGGGCGCGTATCGCGGGCGATCGACCTGCCTCCATTTCATCGAACAGCGGAAAACAATTTCATGCGTGTACTGGTCACCGGCGCCGCCGGCTTCATCGGATCCGCTTTGAGCAAGCGCCTGCTCGCGCGCGGCGATGAAGTGCTTGGCTACGACAACCTCAACGCCTACTACGATCCCTCGCTGAAAGAGGCGCGGCTGGCGGGGCTGACGCCACAAGCCGGCTTCTCGTTCGTGCGCGCAGGACTCGAGGACAGGCCCGCGCTCGAAAAGGCCTTCGCCGATTTCCGCCCGCAGCGCGTCGTCAATCTCGCCGCACAGGCCGGCGTGCGCTATTCGCTGGAGAACCCGCAGGCCTACATCGACAGCAATATCGTCGGCTTCACGAACATCCTCGAAGCCTGCCGGCACGGCAAGGTCGAGCATCTCGTCTACGCCTCGTCGAGTTCGGTCTATGGCGCCAACCGCAAGCTGCCGTTCTCGGTGCGCGATCCGGTCGATCATCCGGTCAGCCTGTACGCCGCGACGAAGAAGGCGAACGAACTGATGGCGCATACCTACAGCCATCTGTTCCAGTTGCCGACGACCGGCCTGCGTTTCTTCACGGTGTACGGCCCCTGGGGCCGACCGGACATGGCGCTGTTCCTGTTCACGCGCAAGATTCTTGCCGGCGAGCCGATCGAGGTTTTCAACCACGGCCGGCATACGCGCGATTTCACCTACATCGACGACATCGTGGAAGGCGTGATGCGGACGCTCGATCGCGTACCGGCGGGCGACCCGACATTCGATCCGCTGCAACCCACGCCCGCTTCTTCCGGCGCTCCATATCGCGTCTACAACATCGGCAACCACCAGCCGGTCGAACTTGCGCGCTATATCGAAGTGCTTGAAACCTGCCTGGGCCGCCAGGCCGAGAAGATCCTGCTGCCGCTGCAGCCGGGCGATGTACCGGACACCTACGCGGATGTCGAGGAGCTGACGCGCGACACCGGCTACGCGCCGGCAACCACGATCGAAGACGGAATCGGCCGCTTCGTAACGTGGTACAGGGAATATTACAAGAGCTAGTCCTTGCCGGGTCACTTCGAAAATGTGATAGATTTCACATTCCAGAGCCGAAAGCACAAAGGACACTCCATGAACATGCTGTTCAGGTTGTTCGCGTACGCCGTCATCCTGCTTTTGTCGGCCTGCGCCAGCGGCCCCCGACCTGGCGAGGCGCCGCGGCTGAACCCGCAGGCGCAGGCGGTCGATGCCTACCGCATCGGTGTGGATGACAGCATCCGCGTGGCGGTCTGGCAGAACCCGGATCTCAACGTCACCGTTCCGGTTCGTCCTGACGGGCGCATCTCGGTGCCGCTGGTCGGCGATGTCGATGCCGGCGGCAAGACCACCGAGGAAGTGTCCGCCGAGATCAGGACCAAGCTCGAGAACTACGTGCGCAACCCGCAGGTGACGGTCATCGTCGATCAGTTGCGCAGCCATGAATATCTGTCCCGCGTACGCGTGACCGGCGCGGTCCGCACGCCGATCTCGGTGCCGTACCGGCAAGGCATGACGGTGCTCGACGCGGTACTCGCGGCGGGCGGCACCAACGAATTCGCCTCGGCCGACCGCACCGAGCTGTATCGCAAGGAAGGCGAAGCCACGCGCGCGTACTCGGTGCGCCTGCAACGCATCCTGCAGAAGGGCGAGCTCGGCACCAACTATCCGGTGCAGCCCGGAGACGTCATCACGGTGCCCGAACGCTCGTTCTGAGCAATGCACCAAGGCATGGACCCAGAGGCATGAATACCGAAATCGCACCGATCGCCGAGATGCTGCCGATCGCGCTGCGCGAGGGGCGGCGCTACGGCGTGACCCTGGCGATCCTGTTCGCCGTGATCGCGCTCGCC
This sequence comes from Dokdonella fugitiva, assembly GCA_040391335.1. Classification (GTDB taxonomy): domain Bacteria; phylum Pseudomonadota; class Gammaproteobacteria; order Xanthomonadales; family Rhodanobacteraceae; genus Dokdonella; species Dokdonella fugitiva_A. The sequence continues at coordinate 5,017 of JBEBXZ010000182.1, forward strand.
GCACTGGCCGTCGGCATCATCTGGCCGCGCACCTACGTGGCCTCGACCACGATCCTCGCGCAGAGCAGCGACATCATCCAG
>JBEBXZ010000183.1:0-5096 GCA_040391335.1 Dokdonella fugitiva
GGAACTCCGCGACGCGGCGCGCGCTCTCGTTGATGTGCCGCATCCGCAGCGGCAGTGTCACGGTGCCGCGCTGGATGAGCCACGCGTTGAAGGGTGCGATGATCCCGCCGGCGTCGATCATGGCCTGCTGCTTGATCGGGTCGATGAGACTCGTGCGACCGAGGACGGCCCCGCCGAGCGCATCCCCGTGGCCGTTGATGTACTTCGTGGTCGAGTGCACGACGATGTCGGCACCGAAATCAAAGGGGCGCTGCAGGGCCGGCGACAGGAACGTGTTGTCGACCGCGGCAATCGCGTCGACGGCATGCGCCGATTCGACGACGTGGCGGATGTCGGTGATGCGCAACAAGGGATTCGACGGGGTCTCGATCCACACCAGCTTCGGCCGATCCGCGAGCGCGGCGGCCAGCGCAATCGGATCGTGGAAATCGACGAATGTGACGCGATACAGCCCGCGCTGCGCCTGCGCATTGAACAGCCGCCACGTGCCGCCATAGCAATCATGCGGCGCAACGAGCAGATCGCCCGGCTGCAGCAGGGCCGTCAGCAGACTGACCGCCGCCATGCCGGTGGCCGTGATCACGCCGCCCTTCCCGCCTTCGAGTTCGGCCAGCGCGGAAGCGAGCACGTCGCGTGTCGGATTCCCGGATCGCGAATAATCGTAGGTGCGCTTCTCGCCGAATCCGGCGAAACTGAAATTCGTCGAAAGGTACAGCGGCGGCATCACCGCGCCATGCGTCGGGTCGCTGTCGACGCCTGCGCGAACCGCTGCGGTGGCTGTACTGGGCTTGCTCATGCTGCTGTCTCCGTGGAAATCGCGTGGCACAGGGTCCGGCCAATCGCCGCCTGCTCCTTGAGAAAGGCGTCGTGCGCGTATTCGGACCTGATCGCTACGAAATGGGCCGGCCCGCCGAGCCGGCGGGCGAAATCCTCGGCCAGCGCCAGTGGCACGAGCAGATCCTCGACGATGCCCACCACCGTCGTTTCGGCGCTGATCGTCGCCGGGTCGCAACGATGCGCATCGAGCGAAGCGGACAGGCACAGGAAACTCTCTGCCGGGAAGCGCCGCGCGAAGCGTTCGCCGTGGGCATCGAGCCAACTGAGCACGCCTTCTTCGGCGGGGACTTCGCCAAAACGGCGCTCGAGTTCGGCCGGCGTGCGATAGCCGAGCACCGCGATCTGGCGTGCGCGCTGCAGGGCCTGGTCGCGTGATGCGCGATCGGTCGCCGCTTCGATGCCCGCGCGTTGCAAGGTACGCAAGGCGAGCGCCCAGGGACTCGCGCGGTGTGCGGCGCCGATGACGACCAGCTTTCCGAGCCGGGCGCCGAGCAAGGCAGCCAGATGCTGCGCGACACAGGCTCCATAGGAAGCCCCGACGACCGCTGTGATGCGCGCCACACCGAGATGATTGAGCAGGGTCAGGATCGCGTTGGCCTGATCAAGGCTGTCGATTGCCGGAAATCGCGTGCCCTCCTGCGGACCGGTCGAACGATCCGCGCCACCGATCCAGTCGATCGAGACAAGGCGAAAATGCCGGGGATCGAGCGCGAGATCCGCACCGCATTGCTCCTTCCACCAGATGCCGGTATCGCGTCCTGCCGAGATGCCGCCAAGCACCACGACGACCGGCGCCTGACGCGGACCCCAGACCTGCCAGGCCAGTTCAGCGTTGAGCAACTCACCGGAGGCCAGCGCGAAATGGGGAAGATGAAGAACGCCGTTTTCAGGCAGAGGACAGTCGCATTCGCTGTCCGTGCCGCTTGCCAGTACCGCTGCCATGATGCTCTCCGGATGACAGAACGGGAGCGGGCGGCCGACCGCAATGCGGCTGACAGCTCATCTCCCGGGAAGGATCCCGCTGGAGTTGGCACCTTGCAGCTTGCGCTGCGGTTGCCTCGGCATCCAAGGGCCAGACCCTCCGCCGATCTCGATGAGTGCGGCGACTTTACGATACGGATTTTCAGACGTCAAGACGTATGGACGTCTATTTATCTCAATCGAAAGCGAGCACGGCATGCAACGGAATGGCCTGCCCCCAGCGGCTACGCCCGCCCAGCGCACGAAGTTCGATCAGCACGGCAGCACCGACGATCTCCGCACCAGCCATCTCGACCAGTCCGGCCGCCGCGCCCAGCGTGCCGCCGGTTGCCAGCACATCGTCGATGATCAGCACGCGATCGCCCGGCAACAAGGCGTCGGCGTGCATTTCAAGGCGATCCGTGCCGTATTCGAGCGCATAGTCCACGCCAAGCCTGGATGCCGGCAATTTCCCGGGTTTGCGCAACGGCACGAACCCGCAACCCAACGAGACCGCCGCAGCGGCCCCGAAGATGAAACCGCGCGCTTCCATCGCGCAGATGCGTGCGATGCGCTGCTCACGGAACGGCGCAACCATGGCCTCGGTCGCGGCAGCCAATGCGGCGCCATCCGCCAGCAACGGCGTCACGTCCTTGAACGTCACGCCGGGCCTGGGGAAATCTGCAACATCGCGCAACAGTGCTTCAAACGTCATTTCAGTTCTCCGCCAATCCCGGCAACCTGCGGCCGGGCCGGCTGGTAGGAGCCGATAAAGATGCCGATCATCGAAAGCGCCACGCCGACCCAGTCGAGGGCGAGCGTCACGCGCTGGAACAGGATCACGTCGAACACGAAGGACAACGCGGGTTGCAGCAACAGCAGCAGGCCGATCATCGACGCCGGCAGGTTCGGCATCGCGCGCAGCAGTAGGATCCAGCCGATCACCTGGCCGATCACGGCAAGGCCGATCAGCGACCACCAGGCCTGCGCATCCGGCAGGACGAAGGTGTCGCCTTCGAACATCACGGCCAGACCCAGCATCGCGGCGCACAACAGCGAACTGACGCAGAGCAACTGGGCCGGCGCGAGCGGCACCTTGCCAGTGCGCTGCACATGGCGAGTGGTCAGCAGGTAAACCGCGTAGGCGACTCCGGTCGCAACACCGAGAACGACGCCTAGCCGGTATTGCGGTCCCACCTGCGACCAATCCAGGCCGACCAGCAAGTACAGGCCGACGAAGGCAAGCAGCACGCCGAACAGGAAATGGATGCCGAGCCGCTCGCGATAGATCAGCCAGCCGGCCAGCGCCATGACGAAAACCTGGAAATTCCCGAGCAGTGTCGCCAGGCCCGGACCGATATACAGGATGCTTCGATGCCACATCATCAGGTCGCCGGCGAAGGCGAGCGACGGAACGAGCAGCCAGGCCAGATGACTGAACCGCACGCGCCGCCAGCGCCCCATCGCGAGCAGCCCGACGAGCAGGATGAGCCCGCCGAACAGCATGCGGTAGAACGCGGAAACGGTCGGCCCCACGTGGGCGAGCTTGACGAAGATGCTGGTCGTACTGATCAGCGTCGCACCGCCGATCATTTCAAACAGGGCGCGGCGCCGTAGCGCCTCCCGCGAAGGAGATTGCATGGGATGGAAACAGCGTGGAGTGAAGGGTTCAGCCGATGATGGACGGGGCCAGATCGACACCAGGATCGGCATCGGACGCGGCCGCTTCGATCAGCGCCGCATCGATCGCATCGGCAATCGGTTGTGCACGTTCGACATCGAGATCGGCAACCATCACGTTGATCAGATCCGACATCGGCAACTGCCCCATGCCTCCGGTCAGGTATTCGCCATTGACGAAAGCAGGAATTCCTTCGTGATCGAGAGCCGCCTTGACCAGGTTGGCGTCGATGATGCTGGCGGCGCGGTAGATGATGCGCATCGGGAAGTGCCTCGCAGGAACCGCCAAGCTACCGCAAGCCGGGCAGTCCCACAAATCGCGACGCGATTCACGTGACGCGTTATGATCGTCCCGATCGACTCGCCGCCTCGAGAATCCAGCCTCGAGGGCAGGTCCGGGCGATACGCGGACGGGAATGCCCGCGCTCCCTCTCGACGGACCACGTCTTTCAGCTTTGCGTACCGCGAAGGAATCCGGTGGGCGTCCTTTTCCTCGAAGAAACGCTCGCCGAACGCATCCACGAATGCGTATTGGAGATGCTCCTTGATCGCGGCCTGGGGCAGTCGCTCAGCGTCAGCGAAGTGGCCCAGATGCTGAGCCTGCGCGTTGGTTATCACTGGCATGACCTGATGCGCCCGGTGCGCATGATCGCCGCGAACATGGTCGACGCAGGCGCCATCGAGGCATTGCAGCACGAGCGCGTGGTCGACATCCGCAGCGCACGCGGTCCCGTTCGGCTGCGTCTGCGCACGCTGGCGGGCCAGCGGGTTGCGCAACCGGGCTGAATCGCACGACGCGTCCCAGCACGCCCCCGGCCAGATCAGCCCTTCACTTCGCCTCGCAGCACGATTGCCGGGCCTCCTCAATGCCATGACGGTTGTGCCACTGGGTCAGGCGTTGCCTTAAACTCTGCGACCCTCTTCCGGTTCCGCCATGTGCGGACGCATTCGCATGACTGAATCCTCGACGCCGAACAACTTCATCCGCCAGATCGTCACCGACGATGGCGCCAGCGGCAAGCATGGCGGCCGCGTCAGTACGCGTTTTCCGCCCGAGCCCAACGGCTACCTGCATATCGGCCACGCGAAGAGCATCTGCCTGAACTTCGGCATCGCACGCGATTTCGCCGGCGCCTGCAACCTGCGCTTCGATGACACGAATCCGGCACGCGAGGACGTCGAGTACGTCGAGGCGATCAAGGAAGACGTGCGCTGGCTCGGTTTCGACTGGTCGGAACTGCGCCATGCATCGGATTATTTCGAGGTGTTCTACCTCGCCGCGCTCAAGCTGATCGAGGACGGCAAGGCTTTCGTCTGCGATCTGAGCGCCGAGGAAGTGCGCGAATATCGCGGCACGCTGACCGCACCGGGTCGCAACTCGCCGTACCGCGATCGCAGCGTCGAGGAAAACCTGGATCTCTTCAGGCGCATGCGCGCCGGAGAATTCGACGATGGCGCACGCACGCTGCGCGCGAAGATCGACATGGCCTCGGGCAACATCAACATGCGCGATCCGGCGATCTACCGGATCCGCAAGCTGACCCATCAGAACACCGGCGACGCCTGGCCGATCTATCCGATGTACGACTACGCGCATTGTGTATCGGATGCGATCGAAG
>JBEBXZ010000184.1:0-5090 GCA_040391335.1 Dokdonella fugitiva
ACGAGCCGCAGACCGAGGCCATCGACGAGGAACCGTTCGACTCGGTGATTTCCGACACGACGCGCAGGACGTACGGGAATTCCTCGATCGACGGCTTGACGGCGAGAACGCCGCGCTTGGCGAGACGGCCATGGCCGATTTCGCGACGCTTCGGACCCATCATGCGGCCCGCTTCACCGACCGAGTACGGAGGGAAGTTGTAGTGGAACAGGAACGGGTCTTTCGACTCGCCTTCGACGGCGTCGATGATCTGCGCGTCGCGGCCGGTGCCGAGCGTGACCGTGACCAGCGCCTGCGTCTCACCACGCGTGAACAGTGCCGAACCATGCACGCGCGGCAGAACGCCCGTGCGCACCGTGATCGGGCGAACCGTCGTCAGGTCGCGGCCATCGATGCGGATCTTGGTGGCCAGCACCGAAGCGCGCAGCGTGTTGTACTCGAGTTCGCCGAATTCCTTGGCGAGATCGCCAGCGGCCCAGGCATTGGCTTCGGCATCGGCCTTGAGGCCAGCCAGAACGTCCTTCTTGAGTGCGCTGATCGCGTCGCGGCGTTCGATCTTGTCCTTGACCGCATAAGCGGCTGTCAGACGATCACCGGTGGCGGCCTTGATCGCATCGACGATGGCCTGGTTCTTGGCCGGAGCGGCCCACGAGAACGACTTCTTGCCGGCTTCGGCAACGAATTCGTTGATCGCCTCGATCGCACCCTTGAGCGCGTTGTGGCCGAACACGACCGCGCCGAGCATGACGTCTTCGCTGAGCAGCTTGGCCTCGGACTCGACCATCAGCACGGCGTTCGCCGTACCTGCGACCACCAGTTCGAGTTCGGAAGTCTTCAGTTCGGTTGCCGTCGGCATCAGCAGGTACTGGCCGTTGGCGTAACCGACCTTGGCGGCGCCGATCGGACCATTGAACGGCAGGCCCGACAGCGCGAGCGCGGCCGAGGCACCGATCAGGGCCGGGATGTCGCCGTCGATTTCCGGGTTCATCGACATGACCGTCGCGATGATCTGGACTTCGTTCTTGAAGTCTTCCGGGAACAGCGGGCGGATCGGACGATCGATCAGGCGCGAAGTGAGTGTTTCCTTCTCCGTCTGGCGTCCTTCACGCTTGAAGAAGCCGCCCGGGATACGACCACCCGCGTAGAACTTCTCCTGGTAATCGACCGTGAGCGGGAAGAAATCCTGCCCCTCGCGCGCCGACTTGGCGCCGACAGCCGTGACCAGCACGACCGTGTCGCCCACTTTGACGACCACCGCACCGCTGGCCTGGCGAGCGATTTCGCCCGTCTCCAGTGTGACCTGATGATTGCCGTACTGGAATGTTTTCGTAACCTTCGCCACTGCCATCTCCTGGTGGATATCGATCAGCGACGAATGCCGAGGCGTTCAATCAGGGTCTTGTAACGCTGGCCATCCTTGCTCTTGAGGTAGTTGAGCAGGCGACGACGCTGGTTGACCATCTTCAACAGGCCACGGCGTGAATGGTGATCCTTGCCGTGATCTGCAAAATGCTTCGAAAGATGTTCGATGCGTGCGGAGAGCAGCGCCACCTGGACTTCCGGCGAACCGGTATCGTTCGGAACGCGGCCAAAGTCCGCGATGATCTTGCTGGTTGTTTCGACGTTGAGCGACATGTTGTAAACCCTTACGGAACGAGGGCGAGGCTTGGGAACGGCCACCAGCCGGTGACGGTTTCCAAACCTCGCGTTGAAGTTTGATCGGGAAAGCTCCCTATTTTAGCTGGCAAAGCCGCACCGCAACAAGTTGTATGATCGACGAGCCTGTCAACAGGCCGATTTCAGCGCAGATTGAAGCCTCGAACCGAGCGCAGCATACCGTCCGCGCCGGTCTCGGCAAGCGCCAGCAGGCGCCCGTCAAGCGATTTCGCGAGACACATCCCTGCCGGGCCAGGGACTGCGATCGGTTGGCCCTGGCCCAGCCGCTTCGCGTCGAGTTCATCCAGGCTGACCTCGGCATAGCCGGCCAACCCGGCCTCGATCGGCAGCAGCAGGACGTCGAGCGCCCCTGGTCCGGCGGCCGCAAGCGCTTCGAGCTCCTCGAAGCCGACCATGCGCGGCGCCGTGAAGGGTTCGACCCAGAGCCGGCGCAGGACGGTCACGTGCGCGCCACATCCGAGCGCCTCGCCCAGGTCGCGGACGAGGCTGCGCACGTAGGTGCCCGAGCCGCATTCCACGTGCAGGCGCAGGTTCTCGCGATCGCGTCCGATGAGGTCGAAGCGCTGCACCTCGACCTCGCGCGCCTCGATCTCGACCGTCTCGCCACGCCGCGCGATCCTGTACAAGGGTTCGCCGTCGCGCTTGAGTGCCGAGTAGATCGGCGGCACCTGCCGGATGCATCCACGGAATTCCGCCATCGCGCGCTCGATCGTCGCATCATCCAGATCGGGCACCGTGCGCGTCTCGAGCACGGCGCCTTGCGAATCGGCGCTGTCGGTCGTCACGCCGAGCCGACACTCCGTTGCGTAGGCCTTGCGCGAGCCGAGCAGCAGGCCCGCGATCTTCGTCGCCTCGCCGAAGCACAGCGGCAGCAGGCCGGTGGCGAGCGGATCGAGGCTGCCGGTATGCCCCCCCTTGGCCGCGGCGAACAGGTGCCGCGCCTTCTGCAGGGCCTGGTTCGAGCTGATGCCCTGCGGTTTGTCGAGCAGCAGGATGCCATTGACCTCGCGCCAGCGGCGCGCGATCTGGGGGCGCCGCTGGCGCCCCGCACGTTTTTCGTTGCTCAAGCCGGAATGTCCTGGAGAATTTCGGGAATGCGGAGAACGCCTGGGGCAACGCCCCCGGTTCCGCCTCAGCCGCGCACCAGAATGCCCACGATCAGGAACGCGAACAAGCCGAGCAAGGCGATCACGCCGACGATGACGCGGGCAATCCACGGCGCGGCGAGCCAGGTGGCGAGTACGCCACCGGCGGTCTTGACCGCGGTCCCGGAGCTGGCAAGGACGGAAGCCGGCGAGGAAACCGCAGCGGGCGGGCGGATCGGATAGCCGCAGCCCGGACAGGCGTGGGCCTGGTCGGAAATCTCGCGCCGGCATTCGGGACATGAAATCAGGGCCATGCTGTTCACTCCTTCTCGGGCGCCGCGATGACGATCTCCACGCGGCGGTTCTTCTGGCGCCCTTGCGGGTCGTCGCGACCATCAGGCTGCGTGTTCGGGGCCACCGGCTTGCGCTCGCCGAAGCCCCGCGTTTCGTAATTGCGCGAACCCGTGGCGTGCCGCACGAGGTAGTCACGGACGCGGTCCGCGCGGCGCTCCGAAAGCGCATCGTTGTAGTCGTCATCGCCCTTGCTGTCGGTGTGACCACTGATCGCGACCGCCCTGCCCTCGAAACCCGAGAGAAGCTGCACGAGGCGATCGAGCACGACGATCGCATCCGTCCGCAGCGTGTCCTTGTCGAAATCGAAGAGCACGTCACCCGGCAGGTCGACCACGATCGTGCCGTCGACCGGCCGCGCCTTGAGTTCGGCGAGCAATCCGCGTGTCGCCTCGAGCCGCTCAGCGGGCACGCCGGCCAGCGAGAACTCCGAAGCAGGCGCGGTGCCGACGTTCGCGACCGAATCCGGGCCGTGCCGCGACAGGTTCGATCGAAGCGGCTTCGCACTCCACAGCGATTGCGGCTGCGCCGAGATTTCCCATACGGTGGGCTCGGCCTCACGGCGCGCGGCCATGCGCTGCACGACGAGATCGGCAAAGGCGAGCTGGCTGGCGATCAGCAGCAGGAGCAGGGGCGCACGACGACGCATCATGGCAAGCATCGGGACCACGCCGCTCAGGACAACGGAATGTCGATGCTGAGCCCGGGACCGGTCGTGTCATCGCCTGTGTTGCCGGCGTTGAACACGAGCTTCAGTTTCTTCGAGTCCGGCGCGACGACGCCGAGGAAGACGAGCCTGCCATGCATCGTGTCGCCGTTGGCGACGCGCAGCCACTTGTTCTCGGCCGGTTTGCGCAGCGGGAACTTCTGCCCGTTCTCGTCCTGGAGGTAGGTACCGCTGTCGGTATCCGCGAGATTGAGGAAGCTCGTTTCGCCGCCGTAGGACGCGCTGATCGTGACGAGGGTGACATCTTCCGCGACGAGCACTTCCTTGACCCGCACGACCACGCCAACCTCGGCCGTTCCCTGGATGTTGCCGGGGATCGTGCGCTTCACGCCCCCGATGGCTTCCTGGGCGAGCGCAGGCATCGCGCACGACAGGGCAACGAGCAGGCAGCAGAGAATCGATCCGATCGAGACGGCAGTACGACGCATGGCTTCTCCCTCGTGACAGGCGCCCGCTGCGCCCGTGGCGATCCTAGTCCAAGGCATCGGCACGCGGATTCAGTTTTCGTGAAAAGTGTGAGCGTCGCCCGCAAACGGGAATCGCCAGGTCAAGCCGCGTTCATCAGGGAAACGCGGCAGCGGCCATGCACGACGTTCAGTCGTTGCCGGCATCCGTGCTGCTGCCATTGTCGCCGCGCAGCAGCAATTCGATGCGCTCGCCACGATCGACCGAGTCGTCGTAGAGGAAGCGGATCTCGGGGACGCGGCGCATCTTCAAGGTGCGTGACAACTCGCGGCGGAACTCGAACGCCATCGCGTTGAGCGCCTTGACGGCCACTTTCGATTCGTCGGCAAGCAGGGTCGTGACGAAGACGCGCGCCATGTCGAGATCCTTGGTGACCTCGACGTCGGAGACGCTGACGGAAGGCAGGGCATGATCGCGCACTGCTTGATGGACCAGAACGGCAACTTCCTTGCGAAGCTGTACCGCGACACGGTCGGAACGAGTGAAATCGGCCATGGAAGTTCTCCGGCTGCCGTCAGACGACGCAGGACTTCGATCCTGCGCCGTTGACTGTGAGTACGATCAGACCGTGCGCGCGACTTCGATGCGCTCGTAGCATTCGATCTGGTCACCGGCCTTGACGTCGTTGTACTGCTTGACGGCGATACCGCATTCGACGCCGTTGCGCACTTCGTCGACGAGTTCCTTGAAGCGGCGCAGCGATTCAAGCTCGCCTTCGAAGATCACGGTGTTGTCGCGCAGCACGCGGATCGGCTTGTTGCGCTTGACCACGCCCTCGATGACCA
>JBEBXZ010000185.1:0-5087 GCA_040391335.1 Dokdonella fugitiva
TGCTGGCGATCGTCGTGTTCGGCGTGAGCTTCGTGCGCAAGAAACTTGCCGATCCGGTCAGCCGACTCGGCATCGATGAACGCATGCTGCGCACACGCATCGTCGGTGACCTCGTGCGCAAGCTCGAAACCGCGCGGCTTTCGCGCACCCTGGGAACCTTGTTGAAGAATGGTGTTCCATTGCTGGGTGCGCTGACGATTGCGCGCAACGTCATGAACAACGCGGCATTGGCCGATGCGGTCGGCAAGGCCAGCGAGGAAGTGAAGACCGGTAGCGGTCTCGGTTTCGCGCTGACCCAGTCGAAGCAGTTTCCGAAGCTCGCCTTGCAGATGGTCAGCGTGGGCGAGGAATCCGGCGAACTCGACACGATGCTGCTGAAAGTGGCCGATACGTTCGATGTGGAAGTGAGCAACTCGCTGGAGCGCCTGCTGGCGGCGCTGGTGCCGGCAACCACCGTGTTGATGACGTTCGTCGTCGCGATCATCATGATGGCGATCATCCTGCCGATTCTTAAACTGACCAGTTCGATCCAATGAGGACCATGCGATGAAAACCCGTTCCCTTCGCCAGATGCGCGCCCTGCCGCGCAGTGGTGGCTTCACCCTTATGGAAATGATCGCCGTGATCGTGCTGCTCGGCATCGTGATCGGTATTGTTGGTGGCGGCGTAATGGATGCTTTTGGCGGCGGCAAATACAAGGCCGGTACCGTGGCAGTCAAGAAGCTGGCCGGCCAGGTCGAGCAGTACCAGATGAGCGTCGGTTCCTACCCGTCGTCGCTGCAGGATCTTCTGAAGCGTGACGGTCTTGGCCCTTATGCGAAGGAAGCCGACCTCAAGGATCCGTTCGGCAATCCATTCGTCTACAAGCGCCCGGGTGACGCGGGGCGCGACTTCGACATCATCTTCCTCGGCAAGGATGGAAAGGCCGGTGGAGACAGTATGAACAAGGACTTCGGTAGCTGGGAATGAGATGAGCAGGCGGAAGTCGGAGCTTGAAGTCCAGGATCCGGGAGCGCGGCCGGGCATTGCTGACAGCGCCGGGGCCGGGGCTTCCTGTCTCCGGTTGACGACTTCCGGGTTCCCGGGGCGGGGCCGTACGCGCGGCTTCACCCTGATCGAGATGGTCGCGGTGATCGTCCTGATCGGCATCATCGCCGCGGTCGTCACTTTCTCGTTTTCCAAAAGCCTGACCGCTGCAAAAGTGCAGGCGGCCAGCCGCGATCTGGTCGCCGCGCTGCGTTATACGCGCGGCCAGGCGATCGTGAAGGGGGAACAGAAAGTGCTCTCCCTTGATATCGAGAAGAATTCCTATCAGGCGCCGGGCAGGGGTTCGGTCGATCTGCCAAAGGAAATGGTCATGCGCCTGACTACGGCGCAGCAGGAATTGACCAGCGATAGTGCGGGCGGCATCCGCTTCTTCCCGGACGGCAGTTCGACCGGCGGCAATATCGCGATCGCCATGGGCGAGCGCGAGTGGCGCATCAATGTCGGCTGGCTTACCGGTGAAATCACGCTCGACAAACCCGAGGACACGCGATGAACGCGTGCTGCCCGGTTGTCCAGGGCGTTGCGCCATCGCGTGGCACAGTGGGGCGTCGCGCGTTGGTACGACGTGCATTTCCCACGCGGCGCCCGCGCGGTTTCACGCTGATCGAGATGATCGCCGCGTTCGTGATCTTCGCGATCGCGATCGGTTCGCTCATGCAGATCCTCACGATGTCGATGAACAATGCGCGGCGCTCGGTGGATGAAACCCGCGCCGCCCTGTGGGCGCAGTCCCTGCTCGACAATGTCGGCATCGGCGAGCGCTTCGAGGCGGGCAGTTCAAGCGGCGAGTTCGACAAGCTGTATCGCTGGGAGCTGCATATCGAACAGATCGATCCGGAAATGATCGCATCCAGCGTCGAGGGCTCGATGGGCGCGGCGAACGTGGCGCCGCAGGTCGGCAATGGCGGCAGTTCTCCGATCATGGAGATTCCCCAGATCGAGCTCTATCACGTCGAACTCGATGTGTTCTGGGGCGGGCGCATGCGCGAACGCACTGCGCATTTCTCCACCTTGCGCACCACGCTGCCCGATCCCACGCGTGGCAGTTCGATGATGGGTGGTTCGGGCGGCGGTTCTTCCAGCGTCAGGCAATCCTCGTCGGGCGCTGGTTCACGCGGAACGACTGCGCGCGGGGGCGGCAGGTGATGATCCCGATGCAGCGCAAATCCGGCGTGCGTGGCTTCACCCTGATCGAAGTCATGCTCGCGATCCTGCTGCTCGCGGTGTTGCTGGCGGCGGCGTACGGCGGCATTCGATCCGCGGTCAAGGCGATGAACGTGGGTGAGGCGTTCATCGATCGCACGAACCGGTTACGCGTGGCTCAGGAGTTCATCCGGCACCAGATCAGCCGCACCTTGCCGCTGCCGTTCGGCCAGGAAGATGGTACCGGTGCGAACTTCCTGTTCCAGGGCGAGTCAGACCTGATTCGTTTCGTGGCGCCGATGCCCGGATATCTGTCGCGCGGGGGATCCTACGTGCAGACGATCGAGCTGACCAATTCACGCAACGGCAAGCAACTGCTGTTCGGGCATTCCATGCTCAACGGCTTCGATCTCAAGAAGATGCGCAAGGACGACGCGGAGCCGGTGATTCTCATGGACCAGATCGAAAGCGGCCGATTCCAGTACCGCAAGCTTGATGAAGAGGGCAAGCTTGAGGACTGGAGCGACGACTGGGACGATCCCAGCCTGACGCCGGTCATGGTGCGCATCCAGATCAAGATGCGTCCGGAAGCGCTCGTCGGCTGGCCGGACATGGAGATTCCATTGCTGCTTGATATCGGTGCGGCGCGTCAGTCGTCGGCGCAGTTCGGCAACATGAAAAGACGCGAGCAAGACCCAGGCGTCGATGCGGCCTCAAGCATGGGGCGCACCCGGTGAGCGCACGTTTCTCTTTTCGGCAACGGGCGAAGTCGAGTCGTCGGGGTTCGCGCGGCGTCGCATTCGTGCTCGTGATGTGGGTGATCGCGATGCTGTCCGTGCTGCTCGGCAGTTTTGCGCTGGTCGCGCGCACCGAGGGGCTGCAATCACGCCATCTGTTCGACACCACGACGGCGCGCTATGCCGCCGAGGCAGGGCTGAACCTGGCGATCTACGGGCTCAGCAAGACCGATCCCGCGCAGAAATGGGTGGCGGACGGTCGCCCTTATGCTTTTGTTTTCGATGGCGTGGAAGTGGAACTTTCCATTACCGACGACTCGGGCAAGATCGACATCAACAATGCGGACCCGCTGACATTGAAGAACCTTTTCCAGGGAGCGGGCGTCGAGGAAGCAATTGCCGAAGAACTGGCCGATGCGATCGTGGACTGGCGCGACCCGGATGACCTGCCTTCACTGCATGGCGCGGAGGACGATGACTACAAGGCGATCGGTTTGCCGTATGGACCACGGAACGCCCCGTTCGAAACCTTGTCCGAGTTGCAACAGGTATTCGGCATGAACTACGACCTCTACATGAAAATCGAACCGGCGATCACCTTGTTTTCAGGGCGCGGTACGCCGAGTGCGGCCTATGCACCGTTCGAGGCGCTGATGGCGATGCCCGGCATGACCGAGGAGTACGCCCGCGACCTGATCGCGCAGCGCCAGCAGATACCGCCGGGCGAACTGAATTCCGGCATGTCGGGCCTGGTCCTGCCGGACGGCAGTCCGCTCATGGCGGATGGCGGAGGCCTGACGTATAGTGTGAAGTCCCGTGCGAAGCTCCCCAGCGGAGCGAGCACCGTGCTCGATGCGACCATCCGCATGGGCGGGATGAATTCGGCGGGGCGGCCTTTCGTGGTGCTCCGCTGGCGTGATGGCGAAACCGCATAATCCGTCGTGAAAGAAGCCCTGGACAGACAAATCGCGCGTCTGCGGATGCGCCTTGCCAAGACACCCCTGCCGCGTTTCTTCGCGTGGTGGGGCGGTGAGTTGCTCGCCTGCCTGCCGGAACAATGGCGCAAGAAGCTGGCGGGGCGCTCCGAAGCCCTGCTGCTGGAGCTGCGTGAACGCGAGGTCGTGATCTGGCGCGAACGCAACCAGGCGACGGTCGAGTACGGTCGGCTCGATCTCGAATTGCCTGCCGAAGCGCAACTCGAGGAATTCCGCCGCCTGCGCGCGCGCATCGAGAATCCGGGGGTACGCACGATTCTCTGCGTCCCCGATTCGCGCGCACTCGTCCGTTCGCTGACATTGCCGGCTGCCGCGGAAGACAATTTGCGCCAGGTGCTGTCTTTCGAGATGGATCGGCAGACACCGTTCAAGGCGGACCAGGTCTATTTTGACAGTCGCGTGGTGGGGCGTGATGCAACGGCGCGCAGCATGCGTGTGGAACTGGTCGTCTTGCCGCGCAGCCAGCTCGATCCGCAGATTGCCGCCCTCGCGGGTGGCTCTCTCGAACTCGATGGTGTCGATATCTGGAGCGATGCCGCCTCCGGCAGCGGCCGGCAGCGGATCAATCTGCTGCCCGCGGAACGGCGTGCGCGTCGTCGTGACATGCGCTTGCCGCTCAATCTCGGCCTCGCTGCGCTCGCCATCGTGCTGCTCGCCATCAACATGTCCGAATCGCTGGGCAATCGCGCCATCGCCGTCGAAACCATGCAGGGCGAGGTGGAAAAGGCCGCTGCGGCCGCGCGTGAGGTGCTCGATCTCAAGAAAACCTTGCAGGATTCAGTCAGCGGCGCGAATTTCCTTGCCGAGAAGAAGCGTACCGGTCCGGTCGTGATCGGCCTGATGGCGGATGTCGCGCGTCGCCTGAATGACGATACCTACCTGGAACGCCTGAGTATCGAGAACAACCAGATCCAGTTGCAGGGTCAGAGCAAGGAAGCGGCGACCTTGATCAGCGTGCTGAGTGCGTCGCCGTATCTGGCCAATCCGAAACTCGAAGGCCAGATCCAGCCTGATCCACGTACCGGCAAGGATCGTTTCACGATCAGCGCCGAGCCGAAGCTCGTTTCGATCGAAGAGACCGCTCCAGCCGCAGCCGCGCAGGATGCGGCGAATACGCAGGCGGACGCGGCGGCTGCCGATGGCAGGAAGGTCGATGGCAAGGCGG
>JBEBXZ010000186.1:0-5052 GCA_040391335.1 Dokdonella fugitiva
CGCGCAGGATAGCAAATTGACGCGCCCCGGCGAACGTGCGCGGGTCACGCCATGTCCGCAGACTCGGCCATTGCCACGCGACCACGCAACCGGGCCCGATAGCGGCGACTGCAGGGCATGCTCGCACCGTCCTTGAGATGCAGTCGCGCATCGCCGGATTCGAGCGGCTCGATCGAGGCGATCTGGTCGAGGTTGACGATATGGCTGCGGTGCACCCGGGCAAACCGTCGTGGATCGAGTTTTTCCTCGATGCCGGCGATCGTGCTGCGCAACGGGTAGTCACGGCCGGCGACGCGCAGGTTCACGTAGTTGCCGGAGGCCTGCAACCATTCGATATCGCTGGCGGCGACCAGGAACTCACGCCCGAGCTTGCGCACGAGGAAGCGTTCCGGCCGATCGACCGGCTCCACCGGCGACCCGGCATCGGGTACATCGAGCAGGCTCGCCTCGCCCTGCATGCGGCGCAGGACGAGACGGTAGGTCTCGATGATCGCGACCATGCCGATAAACGAGCGCACATCCTTGAGGTATTCATAGAGGAGTTCACGCGGCCACGGCCCGAAGTCGTAATTGCCGCCGGCCCAGTCGTAGGCAAGCGTGCGCAGACCGACCATGCCGAACACGTGGACCAGCGAGTAGACGACACTCGCAACGAGATAGGTCGGCAGAAGGCGGCGCCATGTATCCCAGTGCAGCGGAAACCTGCGCGTCAGCAGCACCACGCCGGGGACGAGCACGAGCATCATGACCGAACTGCTCAACTCCCAGACAAACGGAGGCCAGGCCGGAAAGTCCGGATCCCCGCGGCGCATCTCGATCAGCGCGACGAAGGCATTGGCGAGCGTATTGACCGCGAAGAAGACGACCCACGCGACCACCTCGGTCGAACGGCGCCACGGACGGTAGCGGTCATAAGGCAAACGGATGGGCGGCGACATGCACGCATTCTAAAGGCCTCCGGCCGTGGCGCCCGACACCGTTCGTCCCGAGGAGCCGCGATTCGTCCCTGATCCTGCTCGATCGGTCACTGGCGAATGGAGCACGGCATCCAGCCCTCGGCACACTGGTCGCCTGATCCCCGGAGCCAGGCATGCACTCTTTCATGAATCGAACTTTCCTGCGCCGGCCTGGCTTGGCGCGCACCCTGCCCTCCCTGTTCGTCGCGGCGCTGTCGATCCCCGTGCAGGCGGGCGACTGGGCAGCCTATGGAGGCGACAGCGGCGGACAGCGACATGCCGCCATCAGCGAGATCACGCCGCGAAACGTGGCAAGCCTGGAGGTAGCCTGGACATTTCGCAGCGGCGAACTCGGCCAGGACTTTCCGCGTGCGAAAGAGAAATTCTCGTTTCAGGCGACTCCGCTGCAGATCGGCGACACCCTGTACTTCAACACGCTGACCGGAAAGGTCTTCGCCATCGACGCAGCACATGGCTCCTTGCGCTGGCAGTTCGACGCGAAGATCGATCGCAACCGCCACTATTCCGAAATGGCCGCACGCGGCGTCGCCTACTGGCGCGATCCCACAGCCGACGCCGCTGCGCCCTGCGCACAACGCATCGTCTTCGCCACACTCGATGCACGGCTTCTCGAGATCGATGCGAAGAACGGCAAGGCCTGCGCCGATTTTGGCGAGCGGGGCGAAGTCGCGCTGTCGAAGGGCGTGCGCCTGCAGAGTAGCGGTGACTACAACGTGACATCACCGCCGACCATCGCCGGCGATGTCGCGATCGTCGGTTCGGCCATCGGCGACAACCGCTCGACCCAGGACGAACTCGGTGTCGTCCGCGCCTACGATCTGCGCGACGGCCACCTGCGCTGGCATTGGGATCCCATACCGCGCACGGCGGTGATTCCAGTGGATGCCGCCAATCCCGATTTTGGCGAACTCGACCAGCAACGCGCGACGAGGACCGGCGCCGCCAATGCATGGGGCGTGTTAGCGACCGACCCGCAACGTGACCTGGTATTCATACCGACCGGATCCGCCAGCCCGGATTTTTTTGGCGGCGCACGTCCCGGCAACAATCAATGGGCCAATTCGCTGGTCGCGCTGCGGGCCAGCACCGGCGCTTTCGTCTGGGGCCAGCAGTTGGTTCATCATGATCTGTGGGACTACGACAACGCTGCCCAGCCGATCCTGATTGAACTGCGGCGTGGTGAGGGCACGATTCCCGCCGTGGTCCAACTGACCAAGACGGGCCAGGTCTTCGTCTTCCATCGCGAAACGGGCGTCCCGCTGTACGACATGGAGGAACGTGCCGTTCCCCAGGATGCCGCGCCCGGAGAAACACCTTCGCCGACCCAGCCGTTCTCCGCCCTCCCCGCCCTGGTTTCACACGCCCAAGTCACGGCGGACGATGCCTGGGGCCTCACGTTCTGGGACCGCAATCGCTGCCGCGAGCAGATCGCCGCACTGCGCAGCGAGGGCATCTACACGCCACCGAGCCTGCAAGGCACGATCCTGCGTCCTGGCTATGCCGGTGGCGTGAACTGGGGAAGCGGCAGTTGGGACGAACAGCGCCAGTTGCTCATCGTCAACGTGATGGACCTGCCCATGGTGGTGACGCTGATCCCGAACGACGACCTATCGGCGATCTACGACAGTGGTGAATTCGAGGATTGGGAATTCTCCCGCATGCGCGGCACTCCGTACGGCATGCGGCGGCGTGCACTGCTCTCGCCGCTAGGTGTTCCCTGTACGCCGCCGCCGTGGGGCAAGCTGGTTGCAATGGATCTCGGCAAAGGCCGCATTGCCTGGCAGGGCCCGCTCGGCACGACCCGCGATCTGGCGATCTGGCCGTTCAAGGGGATCGAGGGCGTACCCGGCATAGGCGGTCCGCTGACGACTTCCAGCGGGCTGACCTTCATCGGCGCTGCGGCGGAAAACACATTCCGTGCTTTCGACAGCGTTACCGGGAAGGAACTGTGGAGTGCGCGCCTGCCAGCCGGCCCACAGGCGACACCGATGAGCTATGCGATCGGCGGACGCCAGTACGTGGTGATCGCTGCCGGGGGCCACACGGGATTGCAGACCACGCGTGGCGACTTCCTGATTGCCTACGCGTTGCCTGAAACGCCACGTTGAATGCCAGCGATGCAGGCATGGATCGCCCGGAACCTGCCATCCAGGAAACCGGAACGGCCCAACGGCATGTCATGGATCAGGCCCGCGAGGTGCGCACGATGCTCGCGGCTTCCTTGTGGAACAGGCCGGTCTGGCTGTGATCGAGCGAACTCATGCGCACGGCCCAGCCCTGCATGATGACGCGCTCGTAAAGTTCCTCCTCGTCCTGCAACTGCAATTCGCTGTTGTTGCCGGTGCCGCGCGGCACCACGCGGAACGTCGCGGTCTTGTTGCCGCGATCGCGGATGCGGCAGGGATAGAGGCGCGTTCCCGATTCATGGTCGAACCAGAAACGCCGGCTGATGGGATCGTCTTGCTTCATGAGGCCCTGCTTTGGCTTTGGATGCCCGCACGCGCAGGCAAGGAAAAGAATCGACGACACAGGCGCCCATGATCGTGGCAGAGCGCAGCATTCGCAACGTGATCACAGCGCATGCATGGCGACGCGCACTGCAAATGCTTTGCACGCGACGCATTGCCCGGACGAATCTGCGGCGGATCAAGAACGCATCGATCTGCAAACGAATCAATCGGGTGCTGCTCGATCAGTGCGGCTCGATATGCCTCAGCAGCAACTGCAAGGTCTCGCGTCCATTCCATTCGTTGATGTCGAGTTGATACGCAGCGCGCAGGCGTGGCGGAGGGTGTGCGCCAGGGTCGGCATTGAACAGCATCGCCTCGATCGGCGCTGGCAGGCCAGCGAGACGCAACTGCAGCTTCCAGTGACGTTCGCCGACGAGACGCCAGGATTCGAGTTCGAAAATATTGTCGAACAACGGTTCGCCGAAACCTTGTCCCCAGGGACCAGCGAAGCGCAGCACGCGGGCGAGGTGCAGCGAGAAATCGGTGGATTCGAGTTCGCCATCCGTGTGCAGCACCGGTTCGAACAGCTCGGGAGCCGCGCGTTCGCGCACGACCGCGTCGAACTCCGAGGCCAAATCGAGCACACGATCGCGTTCCAGCGTCATTCCCGCAGCCATCGCGTGCCCGCCGAAACGCAGGATCAATCCCGGGCGCCGTGCATCCACTTCGGCGAGGATGTCGCGCACGTGCACGCCACGGATCGAGCGTGCCGAGGCGCGCACTTCGCTGCTGCCGTCACCGGCGGGCGCACAGGCGACGACCGGCCGGTGCAGGCGATCCTTGAGCCTGGAGGCAACCAGACCGACCACACCGGCATGCCAGTCTTCCTCGAACAAGGTGACGCCATACGGCAGCGCCGCCTCGCCTTGCGCAGCGATCCAGCGCGCCACCGCAGCTTCGCCCTGCTCGACCATGCTGCCCTGCAATTCGCGCCGCTCGGCGTTGATCGAGGACAGTTGCTCGGCGAGTTGCTGCGCACGCATGGCGTCGTCGGTGAGCAGGCATTCGATGCCGAGCGCCATGTCTTCGAGCCGGCCTGCCGCGTTGATGCGCGGACCGACCGCGAAGCCGAGATCAGCCGGCACCAGGCGCGTCGCGTCGCGCCCCGAGATGCGGATCAATGCGAGCACGCCGGCGCAGGCACGCTCGCTGCGGATGCGCTTGAGACCCGCTTCGACGAGCACGCGATTGTTGAAATCCAGCGTCACGAGATCGGCGACCGTGCCGAGAGCGACCAGATCGAGCAGGCAGGCCAGATCGGGCTCCACGATTCCTTTTTGCGCAAACCAGTCCTGTTCGCGCAGATAGGCGCGCAATGCGATCAGCAGGCAGAACATCACGCCGACGCCGGCCAGCGCCTTGCTCGGGAAGGCGTCACCCGGCAAATTGGGATTGACGATCGCATCGGCGTCGGGCAATTCCGGCCCGGGCAGATGGTGATCGGTCACCAGCACGCGTATGCCGCGCGCGCGAGCGGCCGCGACACCGGCAATACTGGCGATGCCGTTGTCGACGGTGACGATCAGATCGGGCGCCGGATCTTCGAGCGAAGCGACCAGCGCCGT
>JBEBXZ010000187.1:0-5039 GCA_040391335.1 Dokdonella fugitiva
ACTAACAGGACGTCGATGGATGGCCGGTAAAATCGCACTTTTACATCGATGTAAAGAGAGAACCTGGAATTGGCCTCGATCAGCAAGTGGTAGCCGGAAGGTGCGACGTAGACGCAGCCCGGCTGCGGCTGCATGCGTTCGCAGGCCTCCAGGACCGGGAGCCGGCTGGAAGGTTCGAGCAGTTCGCAGAACGTATTCATGTCGGTGGAGCCGGTATGACAGACCACGATGACCGGAATGCGCAAATCCCAGGCCAGGCCGCGAAGCACGATGTGCAGTGCCTGCAGTCCGCCGGCGGAAGTGCCGATCACGGCGGCATCGATGGTTCGCCCTTCGCGGGTCATTCCGGCTTTTTCCTGCGGTAGATCCTGGCGCGGGCATTAACCGCCGTGAAATCCCTCGCACTGGACGCGAACTGCAGGTTTTCACGACTGCCGAGGCACAGGAAGCCGCCGCGCACGAGGCTCTCGCGGAACAGGCGCAGCACGCGATCCTGCAATTCATCGTTGAAGTAGATCAGAACGTTGCGACAGAGAATCAGGTGCGCCTCGCAGAACACGCCGTCGCAGACGAGGTTGTGGTTGGCGAAGGTCAGGCGCGACTTGAGTTTCTCGTCGAACTTCATGTGTTCGTAGCGGGCGTGGTAGTAGTCCGCGAGCGATGCCTTGCCGCCTGCGGCGATGTAGTTCTCCGAATAGGCGCGTGCATCGCGCACCGGGAAGATGCCTTCCTGCGCGCGCGCGAGGGCGACGTCGCTGATGTCGGTCGCGTAGATCTGCACGCGATCGTAGAGCCCGGCTTCTTCAAGCAGGATGGCCAGCGAATAGACCTCCTGCCCGAATGCGCAGCCTGCCTGCCAGATATTGATGACCGGATAGGAGGCAAGCACCGGCAATACGTCGTCGCGCAGGGAGCGGAACACATAGGGATCGCGGAACATTTCCGAAACCGGTACGGAAAGTCCTGCTACGACCTCGGTCAGCAGGTTGTCATCGCGCAGGATGCGTGAAGTCAGTTCGCCGATGTGCGCCGTGCCGGTACTGTGCACGAGTCCGGTCACCCGCCGTTTCAGCGAGGCGGGTGCGTAGTCGCCGAAGTCGTAGCCGTGGCGCATGCGCATCGCCCGGACAAACAAGTCCAGCTCGATATCCTCGATATCCGCTCTCAGACCCATCGTTCACTTACGCCTGCAGCCATACGTGCATCATGGACAGCAGTTTATCCATGTCTACAGGTTTAGCCAGATAGTCATTGGCTCCCGCCTCCAGGCATTTGTCGCGATCGCTCTGCATGGCCTTCGCGGTCACCGCGATGATCGGCAGTTTCGAGTGCTTTGGAATCGCGCGAATGCGGCGCGTGGTCTCGTAGCCGTCCATGCCGGGCATCATGATGTCCATCAATACCATCTCGATCGCCGGGTTTTCCTCGATATGGCGCAGCGCCTTGAAGCCGTCCTGCGCCATGACGACATTCAGGCCCTTGGCGCGCAGCGCCTTCGAAAGCGCGAAGACATTGCGCATGTCGTCATCGACGATGAGCACGGTGTGGCCGCTGAGTCCCGCATCGATGTCGCGCACCACGCCGGTCTTCGCCGGACGGATGCTGTGCATGAACAGGCTGACTTCGTCGAGCAGGCGTTCATTCGAACGCGCACCCTTGATCACGATGCTGTCGGTGTGCTGACGCAGGCGGATGCTTTCCTCGTTGCTCAGTTCGCGTGCCGAGTAGATGACGACGGGCGGCAACGCTCCGCGGCTGGAAGCGATGTCGAGGAAATCGAAGCCATCGATGCCGGGCAGGCCGAGATCGAGCACGATGCAATCGAAACCGCCACCGCCCAGCATGTCGAGGCCTTCCTCGCCGCTGGTTGCTTCGATGATCTCCACGCCGGGTTTGCCGATCAGGTGCGTGATCGCGAGGCGTGAATCCTCGTCGTCGTCGATCAGCAGGATGCGGCGCGTGCGGTGGCCGGAGTTCTCCAGCAGTCGGTCGAATGCCGAGAACACGGCCTTGCGGTCGACCGGCTTGGTCAGGAAGCCGACGGCGCCGAGCGCTTCGCCGCGCGCGGCATCATCGGTGGCCGATACGAAATGCACGGGGATCGAACGCAGCTCGGGATCCGCCTTCATCTGCTCGATCACGCTCCAGCCATCCATGCGCGGCAACTGCACGTCGAGCAGCACGCCGGTAGGACGGAATTCGCGGACCAGTTCAAGGCCGCTTTCGCCGTCGCCCGCGGCCAATGCACGGTGGCCGTTGCGGCGGATCAGGTTGACCAGCACGCGGGCAAAGGCCGGATCATCCTCGATTGCGAGGATGACCGTCTGGCCCGGCAAGATGTCGTTGCGATCATCCGGAATCCAGTCCGACGGCGACACCGTTGCCGCGGATGGCTGGCGAATCGCGATGCGTTCCGGTCGCGGCGCCGCGACGATTTGCCGGGCGATGACCGGTGTTTCAGCCACTTCCGCCGTTTCGGCAACGCCCGCTGGCGCCTTGTCCGGCAGCACGATGGTGAAGGTGCTGCCGAGTTCGGGCTGGCTGTCGACGAAGATGCGTCCACCGAGCAGATCGGTCAGGCGGCGCGTGATCGCAAGACCGAGGCCGCTGCCGCCGTAGTGGCGGCTGGTGCTCGCGTCAGCCTGCTCGAATGCCTGGAACATGCGTTCGATCTGCTCGGACGAGATGCCGATGCCGGTATCCGAGAAGGCGAGGGAGATCGCCGGTCCGTGAAGGCCGCAACGCGACAGCGCCTCCACGCTGGCCGTCGATAGGTGCACGCTGACGCGTCCCAGGCGTGTGAACTTGATGGCGTTGCCAAGCAGGTTGGTGGCGATCTGCTCGAGTTTCTGCGCATCGGTCTCGATCGAAGCGACGACGCCGGGATCGATGCTCACGTCGAAGTCGAGTGATTTTTCCGTGGCGACGTGGCGGAAGCGGCGGACCAGACCCTGCGCGAAATCCTCAAGGGAAACCTCGTCCGTCGACACCTGCATCTTGCCGGCCTCGATCTTGGACAGGTCGAGGATGTCGTTGATCAGGCGCAGCAGGTTCGATCCCGATTCGTGGATCACGCGCGCGGACTCGACCTCGTCCTCGCTGAGATTCTCATCGTCGTTGTCGGCCAGCGAGCGTGACAGGATCAGCAGGCTGTTCAATGGCGTGCGCAGCTCATGCGACATGTTGGCGAGGAAGTCCGATTTGTACTGGCTGGCCTTTGCCAGTTCGTTGGCCTTGACCATCGTTTCTTCCTGCAACTGCTCAAGCACCTTCTTCTGCTCGTTGAGCGTGTCGGTCTTCTGGCGCAGTTCCTCGTTGGATGCCTGCAATTCCTCCGCCTGCACCCGCAGTTCCTCTTCGGAGGCACGCAGGCGCTGTGAATGTTCCTCGAGTTCGACGGTTTTGCCGTGCAGCTCTTCGTTGGTGGCGGCCAGCTCTTCCTGTTGGCCGCGCAGCTCTTCCTCCGAAACGCGCAATGCACGCGCCTGGGCCTGGGAGTGAGCGAGCAGGTTCTCCGTGCGCAGGGATCGACGCAGGTTGTCCAGCGACAGTGAGACGACCGGAAGCAGTTCGTCGAGCATCGCCTGCTGCGCGACGCTGAAGCGCTGGAAGCTGCCGAATTCGAGGACGCCCAGCAGTTGTTCGTGCAGGATCAACGGCAGCACGATGATGCAGCGCGGCGGTGCTTCGCCGAGCCCGGAATGGATCTGGATGTAGTCGCCGGGCACCGGTTCGAGCACGATCGGTTTCTGTTCCAGCGCGCATTGGCCAACCAGTCCTTCACCGACCGCGCAACGTGTTTGGAGGTGCTTGCGCTGGCGAAAACCATAGCTGCCGAGCAGGTCGAGGAACTGCTTTCCGCCTGTGGCGTCGGTATTTTCCTCCAGGGAGTCGTCTGCAATCCCGTAGAAAATTCCTATGCCCGCGCCGAGCCGGGTGCAGATCTGCGAAACGAGAGCGTTCGAGAACTCCTGTTGCGTCTTGGCTTTCGGTAGCGCGCTGGTGATCTCGGCCGTGCTCGTCTTGATCCAGGCCTGGGCCTGCGCGGCAATCGCCGAGCGCTTGAACACTTCGAGTGCACGCGCCATTGCGCCGATTTCATCGGTCCGCTGCACGCCGGGGATGTCGATGTCGTGGTCGTCCGCCGCAAGTCGGCTCATGCGCTCGGTCAGATCGAGGACCGGATCGGCCAGCAGGCGCGAGGACAGCCGCACCGCGCCGAATCCAACGAGGAGGCCGAGGCCGAGCATGACGAAAAGAATGATGTAGGTTGCTTGCTGGAGCTTTCGAGTCGCGTCCAGGCGCGCATCCCGATCACTGATGGCCTCGGCCACCATCGCGTCGAAGATTCGCTGGATCTCGTCGGCTTTCGCTGATTGCCGGACCATCTCCGCGCTTGCCGTGTTCTCTATGAAATCCATCCGCTCTGCCCGCGCCCGGGGCATGGTCTGGATCAGCGTGCTGGCGATGTCAGTCCACTCGGCTTCGAGTTGGGCGACGTGTGCGAAAGCAGTGCTTTGCGCGAGGTTGTCCGAGACCAGTGCGCGCAGGGCAGCCATCTGTTCCGTGAGTTTTTCGGTATGCCTGAAGTACTCCAGCGAGTTCTTTTCGTCGGCAAAAATGATGAAGTTCTTGAGCCAGCTGTCGGCTTCGCTCATCTGGTGAGCGACGGTCTGGATCTGCTGCAGCTTGGCGGCGCTGACCCGGCGCAGGGTTTCCGCTTTCGAGAGTTCGTTCAGTGCAAAAAGCACTGCCGCGCAGGTCGCCACGAAGGTGGCGAGAACGAGCGCAAATCCCAGCAGCGTTTTTCGCCTGATCGGCATGTTCTCCAACCTGCCATGCAGCCCCTGACGCATAGTCACTCGCTCCTTTGACCGATATTTGCAGAAGGTGCGCGAACCATCGACGATGCTTCGAGGCTCGCGAAACCCTGTGGAACGGCGGCAGGATCGCAGCAAATGTTGTCCATGTTGGCGAATGTCTGTTTTTGATTGCGATTGTTTGCAATGCGGCGAGGTTGCCGGAAATCGAGCGATTTC
>JBEBXZ010000188.1:0-5033 GCA_040391335.1 Dokdonella fugitiva
GGCGCTGAGACTGAAAACCATTGCGCCGGCCAGGCTGGCGCGCAGAAATGGGCGGAGGATCGGGGCTGTTTGCATATCGCCAGTGTAACCCGGCGCGCGACGATCTGCTGTCTCGCCAGAGAAAAACATGTTTATGTTCAGATGCTTGGGGTGATGCATCGCGGTGCGGGTAAGGATGTGCGTTGTCGGCCGGGCAGGAATTCTCTATGGATGCTCCGGAACAGGTTTCACAAATGCTGCAAGTGGTGCTGGCGGATCGTCGGGCATTGCTTTACATTTTTTTAATGTCGTTACGCCATGGGTGTGACGGCAAAAGCAGGGGTTGGCTGTTCCATTGAAGGAGTAGGGTCATGAGCTTGCGTATTCGTTCCCTCAGCTTTGCCGTGCATGCCGCGCTCGTCGCTGGCGTGCTGGGTGTTCCGGGTGCCTCCGTTTTCGCGCAGGAATCGCGCGGCGATGATGTGCAGAAGCTCGAAGCGATCCAGGTCACCGGTTCGCGCATCAAGAAAGCGGAAATCGAGGGCCAGGCGCCCGTGCAGGTCATCACCTCGGCGGACATCGAGGCCACCGGCCTCGGTTCGATCGGCGACGTGATTCAGCGGCTCTCGGTCAGCGGATCGTCGATCAATACCAAGTTCAACTCTGCCGGCAACTTCGGCTTTCCGCCCGATGGCGGTGGTGTCGGATCAGGCTCGACCACGATTTCCCTGCGTAATCTTGGCGCCAAGCGCACCTTGATTCTTGTCGATGGCCTGCGCTGGGTCAGCGAATCCTCGGCATCGGGTGTCTCCGCGGCGGTCGATCTGAACACGATCCCGGCCAGTGCGGTCGATCGCATCGAGATTCTTACCGATGGCGCATCTTCCCTGTATGGCTCGGATGCGATTGCCGGCGTGATCAACGTGATCACCAAGAAGAAGCAGGACGGCGGCAGCGCGCGGCTCTACTACGGCGACTACTCGAAAGGGGATGGTGCGACGAAGCAGGGCAATATCTCGCTCGGCGGCAGCGGCGATCGCTATGATTTCTTCGTCGATATCAGCGGCTACGAGCAGAAGGGAATCAGTTCGGATGTATGGTCGCAGTCGCGCTTCCCGGTGCCCGGCACGGGAGTGGACAACGGCAGTTCGGCCACGCCAGGCGGGCGTTTCGTGTTCGATCCGATTGATCCAACGAATACTTATGGCGGTTTGTGTCCAGTCAATCCACAAACCGGCGCCGCGTCCTGCAATATTGCGGGAAATGGAACTTCAGGCATTCCCACGCCGGCGGATTTCCATGGATGGGTCGGTAGTGGCCCAGACAGCGATCGCTTCAACTTTGCGCCGTACAACCTGTTGCTGACCCCATCCAAGCGCAACGCCTTGTTCGCTCAGGGGACCTACCGCATCACGGACGATATCAACTGGAACCTCAAGGGTTCCTATACGACGCGCGATTCGGTCAATCAGGCCGCGCCGGAGCCGATTTTCCTTGGTTCTGAAGGGGCTACTTATGGACTCGGTGACTTCGTCGCCATCGATGCGACCAATCCCTACAACCCGTTTGGAATGACGATCGGGCCGGAGGGCACGCTGGTCGCACGTCGACCGGTCGAAGGCGGGCCGCGCATCTTCAGGCAGGAAGTCGATACGCGCTACTTCACGACAGGCCTGAACGGGGATTTCGCGATTGGCGACCGCAGCTATTTCTGGGACATCAACTATATCGATGCCGAGAACAAGGCCACGCAAACCGTGACCGGCACCTACAACATCGCGCATATCCAGCGTGCCGTTGGCCCGATCGCGGATTGCACGGCACCGTGCGTGCCACTCAACCTGTTCGGTGGACCCGGTACGATCACGCAGGAGATGCTGGACTACATCCTGTTCACCGAAACCGACCGCAGCCAGCAGAAACTGAGTTCGTGGACGGCCAACATTTCGGGTGACCTGTTCGCGTTGCCGGCGGGGGCGTTGTCATTTGCCGGGGGCTACGAGTATCGCAAGCAAAGCGGCTACTACACGCCCGATGCGGTCGTCACCGCAGGCGAGTCGAATGGCGTGCCATCCGGCCCGACAAAGGGTTCCTACGATGTCAGCGAGTTCTATCTTGAACTCAATGCACCGTTGATCGCCGACGCCGCATTCGCCAAGCGTCTCGACCTGAGCGTCGCGACGCGCTTCTCCGATTATTCGAATTTCGGCGACACGACGAACAACAAGCTCGGCCTGCGCTGGCAACTCAGCGACGATCTGACCCTGCGCAGCACCTGGGCTGAAGGCTTTCGCGCACCGTCCATTGGGGAACTGTATGGAACGTTTGCACGCTTCGACGCGTCGATCCAGGATCCATGCAACGAGTCGACTGGCGCGACGGCCGCCAACTGCGTTGCCCTGGGGGTACCGAATCCGGCCACGTTCGTGCAGGCGAATACGCAGATCTCGGTCGTCACAGGCGGCAATCCCGATCTGCAGCCGGAGACTTCGAAGAGCGTCACTCTGGGTGCGGTGTACAGCCCTTCCTGGGCTGACAATTCGGACTGGTCACAGAAGCTCGACCTTGAACTGACCTACTACCGCATCAAGATCGAGGACGCGATCCAGGCCTCCGATGCGCAAACCCTGCTCGATCGCTGCGTCGCGACGCTCGATCCGATCTTCTGTTCCAACATCGGACGCTCCTCGGGCGGCAATATCAATCGCTTCAACAACACCTTGTTCAATCTTGGAGACATCGACACCCGTGGTTTCGATTTAGGTATCAACTGGATCGGCAATGCGACGGGCGCCGGTACGTTCGGTGCAAGTCTGCAGGCGACCTATGTCAACAAGTACGAGGCTGTCGCGACCGACTCCGGAGAGGCAGAGCCGCGCGGCGTCGGCAACGAAGTGGCCGACAGCGCGATCCCGAAGTGGCGCGCCACGGCACGGCTCAACTGGAACTTCGGTGATTGGAGCGCGAGCTGGGCGGCCCGCTACATCTCGGACCTGACCGAAAGTTGCGCGGGTGCGGAAGGCTATGACATCTGCGGCAACATCGCGGCCAATACCAACCGTCTCGGTTCGACGACGTATCACGATGTCCGCGCAAGCTGGAAGATCCCGACCGATCTCAACCTGACCATCTCGGGCGGCGTCAACAACGTGTTCGGCAAGGAGCCGCCGATCTGCCTGAGCTGCTCGCTCAACGGCTATGACGCCTCGACCTATGATCTGCCCGGTCGTTTCAGCTATGTCGTAGCCAGTATCTAGTTCTGAAGCAACAGCGTGACTGAAGCCGGCGGGGCCGCCGTGCGCGGCCCCGCTTTCCCCGCGTGCGTGGCGAACGCACGCGCAGCCGGTTGACGCTCCGGCTAGAATTGCCGACTTCCTTCCGTTTCCAGGCTTCCCCGTGACTGCAATGGCATTGTCCGCCGGCACCTCCGAAGCGGCGCTCGATGCGCTGTTCCATGCGTTTTCATCGGGCACGCTGGCGCTGCCGGGCGATGGAGGCGTGCTGTTCCTGCGCGCCCGGGAAGGACGCTGGTGGAACGCGGCCTCGCGCTCGAACTGGGTTTTCCAGCAGAGTTTCAAGCCATTCGCCGAAGCGCTGGAGCGCTCGGGCGCCAACGTTTCCGAACCCGCGGCTGACGAGCGTTTTCCGCTCGTGCTGGTACTGCCGCCGCGCCAGCGCGACGAAGCCCGCGCCTTGTTCGCCCGCGCCGTGCGACATGCGGGTCCGGGCGGCATCGTGGTCGCTTCGGTCGCCAATAGTGAAGGCGCACGCTCCGCCGAAGACGATCTGCGCCAGCTGGTCGGCGAAGTGGGCGTCCTGTCCAAGCACAAATGCCGCGTGTTCTGGTCTGCCCCACTGGGCGCCAGCATCGATCAGGAGCGGGTCGATGCCTGGGCCAGACTCGATGGCTTGCGCCCGATCGCGAACGGGCGCTTCGTCAGTCGCCCCGGCCTGTTCGCCTGGGATCGCATCGATAGCGCCTCGGCCTTGCTCGCCACCCACCTGCCGGCATCGCTGCGCGGGCGCGTGGCGGATCTCGGTGCCGGTTATGGCTATCTGTCCGCCGAAGTCGTGCGCCGCTGCGCCAACGTGACGGCGATCGATCTGTATGAGGCGGAGGCGCGGGCGCTCGAGCCCGCGCGCGAGAACATGCAGGCGGTGCTGCGGGAAACCGAAGGTGCGGTCGCGATCGATGTGATCTGGCATGACGTCACGCGCGGACTGCCGAAGCGCTACGACGCGATCGTCAGCAATCCGCCGTTCCATCAAGGACGCGCGGACCAGCCGGAACTCGGCCAGGCGTTCATCGCGGCGGCGAAGGCGCTCGAGCCGGAAGGGGTGTTCTGGCTCGTCGCCAACCGCCACCTGCCCTATGAAGCGATGCTTTCCACGCGCTTCGCGCGGGTGCGCAACGTCGCCATGCAGAATGGCTTCAAGGTCATCGAGGCGAGTGGAGCGCGCGCATGAAGCTGGTCAAGCTGCTGGCCAATCTGGGCTATGGAAGCCGGCGTGAAGTCGCCGCGATGTTTCGCGAGGGACTGATCACCGATGCGGCCGGCGAGGTGCTCTACGCAGACGACAAGGTGGCGCACGCGGACATCCGGTTCGATGGCGAACCCTTGGATCCGGCGCCAGGGCTGAGCCTGATGCTCAACAAGCCGCTCGGCGTGACGTGCTCGACGCGTGATGTCGGGCGCATCGTCTACGACTTGCTGCCCGAACGCTTCGCGCTGCGTGATCCCACCCTGTCGACGGTCGGTCGCCTTGACCGCGAGACGACCGGCCTGTTGTTGTTCACCGACGATGGCGCGCTGCTGCACCGGATCATCTCGCCGAAAGCGCGTGTGCCGAAAGTGTACGAGGCGACGCTTGCGCAGGATCTGCGCGGCGACGAGGCCGCGCTGTTCGCGAGTGGCAGCCTCATGCTCGAATCCGAACAGACGCCATTGGCGCCGGCCGTGCTCGATGTGATCGAGCCGCGTCGCGCGCGCTTGACCGTCATCGAAGGGCGCTACCACCAGGTACGGCGCATGTTCGCCGCGGCTGGCAACCAT
>JBEBXZ010000189.1:0-5031 GCA_040391335.1 Dokdonella fugitiva
GTCCAGCGTATAGACGCCGGAGTGCTCGACGTCGATATGCAATGCGCCACTGCAGGCCATCGCGAATGCGGGGGCGAACAGGGTCGCAAGGAGAGAGGTGCGCGACAGCGCAGTCAAGAAATGCATGGTTTCCCGGGAAGAAAAGGCGCTGAAGGCAGGCGCGACAATCCCGGAAAGGTACCGGTCTCATCGTGTTGCCGCAACCGCGCCGGGCTGGAGGTCTGCGCTTGGACCTCGCAGTGTCCCGTTCGTTCCAGCCGTCCGCTCAGGCCGTCGGCGGGTCGCCGCCGAAGAGCCGGTCGAAAAGCAGGGTTGTCGCCGGCATCGATGCCCACATCACATCACGGCACGAAAAGTACTGTTCGCAGACAACCGCGAAAAACTCATCTGGACTTTCCGCGGCATACGGGTCGATCGTGGTCTCGATGTCCGCTTCGACCGCAGAGACGAAACCGTCGTATTCGGTTTGCAGGGTGGCGATCCATTCCGCGCGCGGAATCGAGCCGGGCAGCCGCGGCACGCCGTTCATCGCGCCATCGAGCATGTCGAACTTGTGCGCAATTTCGTGGATGACCACGTTGAGTCCATCGAACGGATGTGCGAGATCCTCGGCGATGTTCGCCCACGAAAGAATGACCGGTCCCCGTTCCCAGGCCTCGCCGATAAGCTCGTCATCGCCCTCGGTCACCACTCCGGAATGCTCGTCGTGGTGCTCCCGGCGAACGCGGAACCCGCCCGGATAGACGATGACCTCGGACCAGCCATCGAGCCAGTCGAAATCGAGCCGGATCAGGGGCAGGCAAGCCAGCGCGGCGATCGCGAGACACTGCGTCTCATCGAGTTCGTGCCCGCCCGCCGCACTGAAGGACTTGCGCGAGAGGAACCGGCCGCAGAGTTCGCGCAGGCGGCTCGCCGCGGTGTTGTCGAGCCGTGAGAAGAGCGCCGAGGATTCGAGAAGCCCGCGCCAGCTTGCGTCGTCGATGGATCTGTCGGGCGGATTGAGGCGGCCGATGAGCCTGTGCCAAAGCTGGATCAGGCCCATGCGACCTGGTCGTCGTCATGGACATGCATCGATCAGCGGATCGCCCCGGGTACCAGTGACTGCCAGCGGCTGCCGCTACGTGATTTGTTGACGCCGACCGGAGCGGTCGGTGCCGTCGTCCTCGCCGCTGTTCCGCTGGCCTGTGGACTGGCGTTGCGATCATTGACGTTCTGGTCATCCGCATCGGAAGCGGATTGACGCGGCTCACTGATTCCCGATGGCATATCGGTGTGGATCGAGCCGAGCATGGAACGTGCGCCCGAATCGCCACTCATGCCAATGGGTTCGGATGAGGTGTAGTGAACGTTGCCGCCGTCGTTTTGCGGTTCAATCTGCGTGACCAGGCTGCTGGAGCCCATCGAGAAATCACCGGCATGCGCAGCACTCGCGCACGAGATCGCGAAAAACACGAGTAGCAACCGTTTGAATGTGAGCGCTTTCATGCTTCGTCTCCATGCCTGCACGGGACTGCGTTTACGCCAGAGCCGCGCATCGTCGCACGAACGCGGGTCTGACTCTACCGGGGCCCTGATCCCGGTAGAAGTCATGGCGCAATTGAAAGCATTGACTGTGCCAGATTGCTGAAATCCTTCTGATTCAACGATTTATGGTTTTTCCTGAATCTGCATCGCTGTCCGTTCGCGGTCAGCGGACAGGAGTGGACACCTTCGGCGGACAGTTCGATCCACTGAAAAGAACCGTAAAGAATGGGGATGCGCGTACCGCGATCTTGCGCAGCAGTGCGCCATGCAGGCGGCAGCCCGGGTCGCGATCCTCATGGTTGATCTCTGTGGCCGATGTAGTTGCCGAAGCGTTCGGGCATCCGCCATTGCAGAAGGGGACGGCGTGTGCCAGCGTCGGTGATGTCAGCTATCCCGACAAGGTTTCGCTACCGTCCACGGCGTTCCATCTGCACGAGAAAGGCATCGCACCGGATCGTGCAGGCTTGCCAGCGCGCTTCGTGGCGGCGGTGTCGATCAAGCTGCACTGGCGCGCACAGGTCATGCACTGCGACAATCCCGGGGAAGGGCGGTGCATGCGTGATGCCTCGAGTGCGTAGTGCCCGGCGTCGAATGCGCCGAAACGATCGATGCTGGCGGTGTGATCGGCGCGCGTGCAAGGCAGGATGCGGTGGTGTTCTCGCCGATGCCTTGATCAGTGCTGGCATTGGAATGGGCGCCCGGCACGCACCGGATTGCTGCAATCGGGGGAAACCTATGGCGATCCTGTGCGCCAACTTTGTCATTCCAGTCAGCGCTTGCGCGACCGCGTTGTTCATTGTCCATGCGCATCGTCCAGATTTTCCGCGTACTTGGCAGCATGAGGAACCCTCCTTGCGGCGCGGATCGCGGGCATGAGCCTCACCGCGCAGGATGTGCTCGAGTCACTCGCGGCTGATCGCGCAATTTCGGGCAGTGCGCTGGCGGATCGTTTCGGGGTGACCCGCGCGGCGATC
The DNA here is from genome assembly GCA_040391335.1 of Dokdonella fugitiva. Classification (GTDB taxonomy): domain Bacteria; phylum Pseudomonadota; class Gammaproteobacteria; order Xanthomonadales; family Rhodanobacteraceae; genus Dokdonella; species Dokdonella fugitiva_A. The sequence goes on from JBEBXZ010000189.1 coordinate 2,499, forward strand.
TGGAAGCAGATCGAACTGCTGCGCGGCCTCGGCGTGTCGATCGAGGCGAAGGCGGGAGATGGTTACCGGCTCGCGGCCGCCGTCGATCTGCTCGATCGCAGCGCAATCCTGGGCGCGATGTCCACTGCCCTGCAGTCGCGGATTGGCGCGCTCGACGTGCATTGGCTGATCGACTCGACGAACAGTGAGCTGATGCGCGGCCAGGACCGGCCGGATCTCGCTGTCTGCCTGGCTGAAGTGCAGAGTCGCGGGCGCGGCCGCCGGGGACGCGAATGGCAAATGCCGTTGGGTGGCGGACTCGCACTGTCGCTGCGCAAGCGCTTCGACACGAGCATGTCCTCACTGGCGGGTCTGAGCCTGGTCGCCGGCATCGCGCTGGTGCGCGCGCTTGAGGATTGCGGCTACGCGGGAGTCGGCCTCAAGTGGCCGAACGATGTGCAGGTCGATGGGCGCAAGCTGGCTGGAATCCTCGTCGAGCTGGGCGGCGATGCGCTGGGGCCGTGTCATGCGGTGATCGGCATCGGCATCAATCTGCGCCTCGATCGGCAGCTTGCGCAGCGCATCGATCAACCATGGATCGATCTCGGCAGTCTCGAAACCACTCCCCTGCCGTCCCGCAACCTGCTCGTGGCGCGCCTGCTCGCGCGGCTGGTCGAGGTGCTCGATCGTTTCGCCGCCAGCGGATTTTCCTCGTTTGCCGAGGCATTTGCGCAGTACGATGTGCTGCGCGGCCAGCCTGTGCGCATCCTGATCGCCGATCGGCATCGCGACGGTACGGCGATCGGCATTGATCACAATGGCGCGTTGCGCGTACGCGGGGACGATGGGGAATTCAGTGTGGACAGTGGCGAAGTGAGCGTGCGCTCACGCATCGTGAAGCAGTCATGAAGTTGTTCATCGACTTTGGCAACACGCGTCTCAAGTGGGTGATCTGGCGCGACGGGCGACGCGCGATGGGCGGCGTATTCGCGCATCGCGAAACGTCCCTTGAGGCCGCGCTTGGCGGCAACTGGGCGTCATTGCCGAAACCATCCGAAGTGTTCGTGGCCAGCGTGGTCAACTCCAGCCTTGAGCAGGTGCTCAGCGAGCTGGTGCGTGTGCATTTCGATTGCGTCCCGACGTTCGTGCGTACTCCAGCAGCGGCGCTCGGCGTCATCAATGCCTATGCGCAACCCTCACGCCTCGGTGTGGATCGCTTCCTCGGCCTGTGCGCCCTGCATAACGCGGCACCACGTGCACAGATCCTGGTCAGTTGCGGAACCGCCTTGACCCTCGATGCTTTGGCTGCGGACGGTCGTCATCTGGGCGGCCTGATCGCACCATCGCCAGCGCTCATGCGTCGCGCGCTCAATGATGCGACCGCGCGCGTGGGTGACGCGAGTGGCGAACTCGTCGAAATCGCCAACAACACGGCGGATGCGGCCTATTCGGGTTGCCTGCTCTCCGCGGTCGCCCTCATCGAGCGGTTTCATCGCCGGATCAGGCAACGACTCGATACACCGGTAGCCGTCGTCGCCGATGGCGGCGGTGTCGAGGAATGGCTGCATCTGTTGCCGGAAGTCGAGCGTGGACGCGATCTCGTCCTGCGCGGACTCGCGCTCTGGGCCGCGCAGGCATCGAACGCGATGGCCGACACCGATCAAATGCAGCGTTCAGGCTAGAATCCGGCGTTCGCATTCCTGGGGTCGTCACTCGCCGATGTTCGCGCGCGTCCTGTTCCTGCTCCTGCTGGCACTCAATATCGGTGGGGCATGCTGGATTGCGTTCGCCCGGCAGCCGGTCGCGGTGACGCTGGCCGCCAGCGATCCCGGCGTACCGAAACTGGTTCTGTTGTCCGAGCGCGATGGCGTCGGACGTGATCCTGTGGCGCCTGCCTCGCCCCTCACGGCCGCGGTGCCGGCCGGACTGGACGACGTCTGCCTGTCGATCGGTCCGTTCCAGACCCAGTCGGACATGCGCAGCACGCTGAATGCGCTGACGCCGCAAGTGCGCCGCATCCAGTATCGCGACGCGAAAGCCACCCAGTCCCGCGGCTACTGGGTATTCCTGCCCGCCATGAAGACGCGCGAGCTCGCGCTCGGCGTCGCACGTGCGCTGTCGTCGAAGGGCGTGCGCGACTACTACGTCGTTACCGCTGGCGATCAGCTCAACACGATCTCGCTCGGCCTGTTCCGGGAAAAGGACAATGCCGAACGCCGACGCGCCGAGATCACCGGCCTCGGCTTCACGCCGCAGATGATCCAGCGTACCGAGGAACTCCCGGTGTACTGGATCGACTTCGCCCGCGCGGCCGACCGCAGCATCGACTGGCGCTCGCACGCCGCCAACGCGACCGATCTGAAAGAGCAGGCGATCGATTGCTTCTGAGGAAAGCGTCTTGCGGCATCGACCGCATCGACGCTGCTGAAGCAACCCGTTCAAGACAGTAGTCACGTGCGCATTGGTATTTGCGCGACACTCCACTAGAATGCCGCCCGCGCCGGCATAGCTCAGTTGGTAGAGCAACCGCCTTGTAAGCGGTAGGTCCCCAGTT
>JBEBXZ010000190.1:0-5022 GCA_040391335.1 Dokdonella fugitiva
CCTTGTCCTCCGCCTTTTCGCGGATGGAGCAGGTATTGATCAGGATGACGTCGGCCTCGGCCTCGTTCTCGGTCAGTTCGAGGCCGTGCGCAGCGTGCAGTACGTCGGCCATCTTGGCCGAGTCGTACTCGTTCATCTGGCACCCGTGAGTCTTGATATACAGCTTGCCGGCCATCGGATCTGGAGAATTGTCAGCGAACCCAGTAGTTTACGCGCAGTGTCCCGGGCCCGCCATCGAAACGTGGCGGCGCGGGTGACGATTCGAGGCAACGTGACGCATGCGCTGGAAACTTTCCCGCGTGGCGAGGTTCAATAGCGGTCATGGTTCGAGCAGCTAAGGGGTTCCACGTGTTGATTGTCGTCGCGGCGCTGCTGGCGGCGGCGCATGCGCGCGCGGACACTCTCTACAAATGCGATGGCCCGGGCGGCACGGTTGCATACACGAACAAGAAGGATTCGTTCACGGCGTGCAAGCCGGTCGCCAACTACGCGGCACAAAAGCCCGCGCCGAGCAGCCCGCAAGCGAAAAAGGCATGGGATTATCAGGAGCGTCCCGATCCAAAGGCGACGAGTTCCGGAGTCGTCTCCACGGCAGCCGTGCTGCCGCCCGTCGCGACTCCGGCACCGGTGACCGAACCGGCATCAGCGGAAGCGAACGGTTCGCGCGTGATGACGAGTGCCACGACTTCCAAGCCGGCGCCAAAGGTCGTGCGCGGCGCGGTCTATCGCGTCGACCGGACCAATGGCATCATCGAATACACCAATGTGCGTCCGCGCGACGGGCGCTTCGCCCTGCTTTTCAGTTACATCGCAACCTGCGTCGCTTGCGACGTCCACTCGCGCATCAATTTTGGCCAGACCCCGCTGAATCTCGAGGCGTTCAAGGACGAGATCGCGCGCGCGGCCACCGATTTCGGCGTCGATGCGGCCCTGCTGCGAGCCATCATGCATGCCGAATCGGCGTTCAACCCAATGGCGCTCTCGAACAAGGGGGCGCAGGGACTCATGCAGTTGATGCCCGGCACGGCATCCGACCTGGGAGTCGTGGACGCTTTCGACGCGGCGCAGAACATTCGCGGCGGTGCCCAGTATCTCGCGCAGATGCTGCGCAATTTCAACGGCGATGAGCGACTGGCGACGGCGGCCTACAACGCCGGGCCCGGCGCGGTGCAGAAGTACGCCGACGTGCCGCCGTATGCCGAAACCCAGGTGTATGTGGAGCGCGTGGCCACCTTGCGCGATCGTTACCGCAAGGCGCTTTGATCGCCGAACCAATCCGTCAGGGCGTGGCGGGCCGCGCGCGAGTGTCCTGCGTGCAGGTTGAGGATTTGGCGCGATGCGTGCGAGCCATCAGCTGCCGCTGACGATGCCGGAGTCGTTCGGTTTGGGGCGCTGCATCAGGGTCAGGTCAACGGCAAGCGCCGCGCCGTCGCGCATGCCCTCGACCCGTACGATCTTGCCCGGCGCGAGTGCCGCTTCCTGGCTGCGCAGGTCGGCCTGGTCGATGACCTCGTCGCCATCGACCTTGAGCACGATATCGCCAGCGCGCAGCCCGGCAGCGGCGGCCGGGCCGCCCGGATGCACTTCGAGCAGGACGACGCCATGCTGCGCGTTCGGCGCGCGTGGCACGATCGCCGCGGCATCCGCATATTCGGCACCGAGCCAGCCGCGGATCACGACGCCGTGGCTGATGATCTGGTCGAGCACCGTTTTCGCGGTAGCGACCGGAATCGCGAAACCGATGCCTTCTGCATTCTGCTGCGAGGCCTGCTGCATGGTGCCTGGGCGGCCGATGCCGACATTCCGGTAGAACGCGGTATTGATGCCGACCAGTTCGCCGAGCGCATTGACCAGGGCGCCGCCGGAGTTGCCGGAGTTGATCGCTGCATCGGTCTGGATGAAATCCTCATAGGCGGACAGGCGCAACTGCCGCCCCGTGGCACTGACGATGCCCATCGTCACGGTTTTCCCGCCGCCGAACGGATTGCCGATCGCCAGCACGACGTCGCCGACATTGACGGCGCCGCGATCCGACACGGCGATCGTCGGCAGGTTCGCGGCATCGATCTTGAGCACGGCAAGATCGGTATCCGCATCGGCGCCGATCACCCGGGCCTTGGCGACGCGATTGTCGAAAAGCAGGACCTGGATGTCGTCCGCGCCGCTGATGACGTGGTTGTTCGTGAGCACGTAGCCGTCGGCGGTGAATACGACGCCAGAGCCAAGGCTCTGCTCCGGTTTCTTGTAGGCGGCGCCGAGGATGATCGCGCCGAAAAGGCGTTCCGTCACTGCGTCGGGCGCACGGCGATACTCGCGCACCGTGACGACCTTGTTCGCATAGATGTTGACCACCGCCGGCGAGGCGCGCGTCACAGCGTCCGCGTAGGATACGGGCCCGCTGGGCTGCGCGACCGGTACTGGAGCCCCGGCTGGTTGAGGGGGCGCTGCGGCTTCGAGCGGTATCTGCGGCGTGCGCAGGCGTTGCACGATGCTCGGTGCGGCGATGCTGAGGACGAACGCGATGGCCAGGCCAAGGATCGCAAAACGCAGGATGAAGGAGAGGGTGCGGATGGCAGCGCGACGCATTGGCAAGTGGCTTGGATGAGTTGCACCGGAGGCGATGGAGATCATTCTGCATCGCGTTCGATTGTGCGGTGCGGAGTGCTTCGTTAAACTACCATGATTCTGGGGCACCCCTGCATTTTTCGTGTTTCCTTTCCGCTGTATAGCAAGCTTTCGTGGAGTGCCGGATGGCAATTGACGGCGTCGACAAGGGCCGCCGCAGATTCTTGACCGCAACGACTGCTGTCGTTGGTGGTGCGGGAATCGTGGTGGCGGCCATACCTTTCATCAAATCGTGGCAGCCCAGTGCGCGGGCGAAGACCGCCGGTGCGCCCGTCGAGGCGGACATCTCCAAGCTCGAAGACGGGCAGATGGTGATGTACGAATGGCGTGGACAACCGATCTGGATCATTCGCCGAACGAAGGCCCAGCTCGATGCGTTGCCGAGCCAGGATGCGCGTCTGCGCGATCCGAAATCGCTCAATGCGGACCAGCAGCCCGCGTTTGCGCAGAACGAATACCGTTCGCTGAAGCCCGAGGTCCTCGTGCTGGTCGGCCTGTGCACGCATCTCGGCTGCGCGCCGAAGCTGCATGCCGAACTCAAGCCCGAGCCTTTCGATCCGGAATGGAAGGGTGGCTTTTTCTGTCCCTGCCACAAGTCCCGTTTCGACATGGCGGGCCGCGTCTATGAAGGCGTTCCGGCACCGACGAACCTCGTCGTCCCGCCATACAGGTTCATTGACGACGGCCGCATCATGATCGGCGTCAGCGAGGGAGCGGCGTGATGAGCAATCGACTGACCCAGGCCGTGAACGACCTGCAGGGATGGTTCAACGACCGCGCGCCGTCGTTCGGCCCGTTCTATCGCAAGCACATGACGGAGTACTACGCTCCGAAGAACTTCAACATCTGGTACATCTTCGGCGTGCTGTCGATGGTGGTGCTGGTCAACCAGATCGTCACCGGCATCTTCCTCACCATGCATTACAAGACCAGCGCGGCGGAAGCCTTCGCCTCGGTCGAGTACATCATGCGCGACGTGGAGTGGGGCTGGCTGATCCGCTACATGCACAGCACCGGCGCCTCGCTGTTCTTCATCGTGGTCTACCTGCACATGTTCCGCGGGCTGATGTACGGCAGCTACCAGAAGCCGCGCGAGCTGGTGTGGATCCTGGGCATGCTGATCTACCTGGTGCTGATGGCCGAAGCCTTCATGGGCTACGTGCTGCCGTGGGGCCAGATGTCGTTCTGGGGCGCGAAGGTCATCATCTCGCTGTTCGGCGCGATTCCCTACATCGGCGGCGCGCTGACCGAGTGGATCATGGGCGACTACCTGCCGTCCGATGCGACGCTCAACCGCTTCTTCGCGCTGCATGTGATCGCGCTGCCGCTGGTCCTGCTGCTGCTCGTCGTGCTGCACATCTTCGCCCTGCACGAGGTGGGTTCGAACAACCCGGACGGCGTCGAGATCAAGAAGGGACCGAAGGGCAATCGCTGGTCGGACAAGGCGCCTGCGGACGGCATTCCGTTCCATCCCTACTTCACGGTGAAGGATACGTTCTACACCGGTTTCTTCCTGATCATCTGCGCGTTCATCATCTTCTTCGAACCGACCTTCGGCGGCCTGTTCCTTGAACATGACAACTTCGTCGAGGCCAATCGCCTGGTCACCCCGGAACACATCAAGCCGACCTGGTACTACACGCCGTTCTACGCGATGTTGCGCGTGGTCCCGGACAAGCTGCTGGGCGTGATCACGATGTTCAGCGCGATCATCGTGCTGTTCTTCCTGCCCTGGCTCGATCGCGGCAAGGTGAAATCCTGGCGTTATCGTGGCACCGGATTCCGCGTCGCGCTGTTCGTGCTCGGCATCTGCTTCGTCTGGCTGGGCAAGATCGGCGGCGGTCCTGGCACGGATCCGATGGAAACGATCATCGGGCGCGTGCTGACGGTGGCCTATTTCGGTTTCTTCATCTTCCTCTGGGTCTATACCTATTTCGGCCTTGAAAAGACCAAGCCGGTACCGGAAAGGGTGACGACCCATGACTAAGGCGATCATGCAATACACGCGCCGTTCCCTCGTTGGTTTCGTGCTTGGCCTGGCGATCGTCGCGGCACCCGCGGCGATGGCTTCGAGTGAAGGCAAGTTGGCCCCGGCGAATGCGAGCCTGTCCGATGTCGGTTCGCTGCAAAGCGGCGCCAAGCTGTTCTTCAACTATTGTTCGGGTTGCCATTCGCTCAAGCTCATGCGTTATTCGCGCATTGCCGAGGACCTGCAGCTCAGTGAGGAGCAGGTGATGAAGAACCTGAACTTCACGGGCGCGAATTTCGGTGAGCAGATTCCGGCTTCGATGGATGCCACGCATGCCAAGACCTGGTTTGGCGCGGCGCCGCCCGATCTTTCGCTGATGGCGCGCGCCAAGGGCGTCGACTACATCTACAACTACCTGAAGTCGTTCC
>JBEBXZ010000191.1:0-5021 GCA_040391335.1 Dokdonella fugitiva
ATCGGTCGGCATCTGCTGTCCCGGCTGCTGCTGCGCAAGGGGCGCATCTATTGCCTCGTGCGCAAGGAATCCATTGCGAAGTTCGATGAATTGCGCACGCGCCTCGGCGCCGATGCGGATCGACTCGTGGCGGTCACCGGCGACCTTGCCAAGCCGCGCCTCGGCGTTACGCCGGCGATGCAAAAAACCTTGGCCGGCAAGGCCACGCATTTTTTCCATCTGGCCGCCTTGTATGACCTCTCGGCCGACGAGGCGAGCCAGGTCAAGTCGAATATCGACGGCACGCGCAACGCCGTGCAACTCGCCGAGTTGATCAAGGCCGGATGTTTCCACCACACCAGTTCGATCGCGGCGGCCGGAATGTACCCGGGCGTGTTCCGCGAGGACATGTTCGACGAGGCCGAAGGCCTGGAGAATCCGTACTTCCGCACCAAGCACGATTCCGAAGGCATCGTGCGCAAGGAGTGCAAGCGGCCATTCCGCATCTATCGGCCAGGCATCGTGATCGGTGATTCGCAGACCGGTGAAATGGACAAGATCGACGGCCCGTATTACTTCTTCCGGTTGATCAAGAAGATGCGCGAAGTGCTGCCGCCGTGGGTGCCGACCATCGGTCTCGAAGGCGGTCGCCTGAACCTCGTCCCGGTGGACTGGGTGGCGGCGGCAATGGATCACATCGCGCACCAGCCGAAGCTGGATGGCCACTGTTTCCATCTGACGGATCCGGCACCGCGGCGCATCGGTGAAGTGCTGAACATCTTCGCGCGCGCCGGCCATGCGCCGCAGATGTCGATGCGCCTCGATGCGCGCATGTTCGCGTTCGTTCCTTCCGCGGTGCGCCAGGCCTTGTCGAGCCTGCCGCCGGTGCGGCGCATGGTGAACGTGTTGCTGCGCGACTTCGGGATTCCGGCCGAAGTGCTCAAGTTCATCAATTATCCGACGCGTTTCGATTCGCGCGAAACGGAGCGCGCGCTGCGCGGCTCGAAGATCAAGCTGCCGAAGCTGGATCAGTACGCGTGGCGACTCTGGGATTACTGGGAGCGCCATCTCGATCCAGCCTTGTTCGTCGATCATTCGTTGTCCGGCAAGGTGCGTCGCAAGGTCGTCGTGATCACCGGCGGATCATCAGGCATCGGCAAGGCGGTGGCGCTGAAGGTGGCGGCGGCCGGTGCAAAGCTCGTGATCTGCGCGCGTGGCGAGGAGGAACTCGCGGTGACCAAGAAGGAGATCGAGGATGCGGGTGGCATCTGTCATACCCATGTGGTCGATCTGGCGGACATCGCTTCCTGCGATGCTTTCGTCAAACAGGTCACCGAGGATCACGGCGGCGCCGACATCCTCATCAACAATGCCGGACGTTCGATCCGTCGCGCCATCGCTTCGAGCTACGATCGCTTCCACGATTTCGAACGCACCATGCAGCTCAACTATTTCGGCTCATTGCGCCTGATCATGGGCTTCCTGCCGAAGATGACCGAGCGCCATCGCGGCCACATCATCAATATCTCGTCGATTGGCGTACTGACCAATGCACCGCGTTTCTCGGCCTATGTTTCGTCGAAGGCGGCGCTCGATGCGTTCTCGCGTTGCGCGCAGGCAGAGTTCTCCGACCAGGGCATCAACTTCACGACGATCAACATGCCGCTGGTGAAGACCCCGATGATCGCGCCGACCAAGATGTACGATTCGGTGCCGACCCTGAGCCCGGACGAGGCGGCCGATCTGGTGGTGGGTGCAATCATCGAGCGTCCCGTGCGTGTCGCCACGCGGACCGGCATCTTCGCCCAGCTGTTCTATTCGGTGGCGCCGCGTGCTTACGAGATCGTCATGAACACGGCGTTCCGCCTGTTCCCGGATTCCGCCGCCGCGAAGGGCATCAAGGGTGTCCGTGAAGAAGCACTGCAGGGGCCCTCGACCGAGCAGGTCGCATTTGCCGCGTTGATGCGTGGAGTTCACTGGTAAGCAGGATGCCGGCAAGCTCGGGCTTGCCGGCATTGAAATGACACGTCCCGGCTCGCATGCGAAGCCGGGCACGGGCAGATCCGGATCACCTCGCAGATCGGGGTGATCCGGCTGTTGGCTGCTACTTACTTCTTCGCTTTCGGAGCGACTGCCTTCTTTGTTGCAGCCTTCTTCGCAACCGGTTTGCTCGTGGGGGCTGCGGCATTGCGCTTGGCATTGGCCTGGTTGAGCTGGGCGGATTCGAGTTCGCGCGCGACATCGGCCAGTTCGTCCTTGACGCGCGAAACCGAGCGCGTCGCGCCACTTTTCGCGGCGGCGGCCTTCACGGCTGGCTTGGATGCGGCTTTTGCGGCCGGCTTTCCGCCGGGTTTTGCATTGAGCTTGTTGACCTCGCGTGCGAGCTCTTCAACGCGCGCAGTCAATGTCTTCAATTCGCCGCTGCCTGGAATGCCGAGATGATTGAGGGCGCGCGAGACGCGGGATTCGAAAACCTTCTCGAGCTTGTCCCAGGTTTCCTGGCTGCGCTCCTTGACCTGGCCGACTGCCGCTTCAACCACACCACGCGCCTCGTCGGCCTTGCCTGAAGTGGCTTTTCGTGTCTTCTGCTCAAGTGAAACGCCTTCGCGGACCAGCGCTTCGAAGAGGCGCGTGCCTTCGTCCTGCGCTTTCGCGAACGCGCCGAGGCCGGCCAGCCAGATGTGCTGCGCCGATTCGACGATGGTCTTGCCTGCCGCGCGCGCGGACGGTGTTGCAGCTTCGGGCGCGGCCTTCTTGGTTTTCAGCTTCGGCTTGCTCATTGTTCCTTCCTTCGATGAGTCGGACACGGTTGCGCCCGAATGGGTGGAATCAGGATATCGCCCGTGCTTAGAGCAATCAGTCGATCAGCGAAAGTCCGCCTTGCGCATCATGCCGGATCTGCCTGGGCGTGTACTGTGGCTGCGTTCTTCCGGCGCGACCGCGATTTGCGAGCGACGGGAGCACTGCCCTGATCCAGCGCCCGGTCCAGTTCATCGAGCGCCCGATGCAGGCGTGATGTCGCCTGCGAGCGGCGTGGTGGCTTCGTGATCAGACCCGACAATAACGTGCGTTGCGGATCGTCGAGCACGTCGTCGCGCAGTGAGAGCCCGTGGCGCCGCAGCAGACCACTCAGGGCGGTGCGCTGCGCACGCAGGTCATTCAGCGTCGATTGATAGGCATGTTCGGCCAGCCGCTTGCGGTGCGCGAAGCTGAAGAGATTGGTGAAGAACATCTCGGTGTCGTCTTCGTTCGGCTCCAGCAGCAACAGGTCGGAATGGGCGTATTGACGCTCGTAGCGCGGCATGCCGGCCTGTACGCGCGATTGCAGCAGAGTACGGAACATCTGCGAAAGCACGGCCGGAAGGCCGCCATCGATGAGGCTTGCCGGAGAGGATTTCCCGCTGGTACTGGCCAGCGAGGTATCGATCGGCACCAGCGGGTTTATCGCGAAAACGAGGTCGGCGCCGGCTTCCAGTGCGACCGAGGCATGCAGGGTGTGGCGCAACGCGCCGTCCACATAGTATTTGCCGTTGATGCCGACGGGTGGGTAGAGGCCGGGCAGGGCTGCGCTGGCTTCGATCGCCCGCGAAATCGGCACGTCGTCATGGCCCGGCGCACCGAAGCGCACGGCCTGGCCGCTGTCGAGCTCGACCGCCACGATGTACAGCTTGCGCGAGAGTTCGCGGAAATCGTTGCTGCGTCCATGCGTGGTGAAAGCCTCGCGCAGGAAGCGCTCGATCGCCTCGTTGTCGAACAGGCCGGTCGGCAGCATGCTGCCGAGGCGCAACAGGCTGTCGGATACGCGCAGGTCGAACGGATGGCGCGCGAACTCGCCGAACCAGTCGAACAAAAGGCGCGGCACGGCCGTCAATCGACGCAGGTATTCGTGGAATGCCGGGCGAACGAAATCCTCGGGATTGAAACGGAATTGATCCGAATCCCCGGTGACGAAGATGCGGCACATCTCGGCGGTGTCGAGGCGGTTGGCCAGCCCGGCGGCGACGAACGCACCCGCGCTGATGCCGACATAGATATCGAGTGCCGTCATGTCGAGGCCATCGATCGCCTCGTCGAGCGCGCGCAAGGCACCCATTTCGTAGATGCCGCCGACCGGGCCGCCGCCGGCCACGGCCAGCCCGATGCGCGGGCGTCGCCCCGATCGTCCTGGTTGCGCTGCGCTCTTGATCGCGAGCATCAGCCAATCTGCTCGTCGAGATGACGATTGATTTCCTGCTCGATCATCGGTTTCATCATGCCCATGACGAAGCCGAGCTCCGCATAGACATGGATCTCGCCCTTCTCGAGGGCGATATGCCCATCCACGCCACTGCGCGAAAAGGCGAGGGTGTTGCCTTCCCAGCCGCACTCAAGGGAAAACTCCTTGGCGATGGACTTGGCGAGTTTGTCGACGGCCTTTCTGGCGTCCTTCATCGTGAAATGGTGTGTTCGGCGAATATCGATGCGCGCCATGCCTGATCTCCGGTAAAGCCGGCGACAAGCGCATCGCGCGGCGGCCGCTATGATGCCTCAGGCGGCGTGAACGCAGAAGGGATCCGGCATCCGGCGACCCGGCTTGCCGGCTCGCGTCGCCGGGTGCCGGCGCACGTCCGGGCGGGTGCCAGCATGGCCACATCCTGCTAGAGTGCGCGCAATTTCCACAAGCGGTGCGACGATGCGCCTGAGCTTTCCCAACGCGGAGCACGCTGACGTCATCGTCGAATCCGGCGCCCTCGGCATCGGCTCGGCGCAAGACAATTCGATCGCGATTGCCGCCGAAGGCGTCCGGCCGTGGCATGCCCGCCTGGTGCTCGATGCGCGCGGAATCATCCTCGAAGTGCTCGATGCCCAGGCGCGGACACACGTCAATGCGCGCCCGGTGGTGGAGAAGGCCCTGTTGCGGCTCGGAGACGTCATCAACATCGATGCGGTGGCGATCCTGCTCAAGCCGGATCGCGACGATCTCATCGAGACCTTTGTCCCGGATCGCGGCGCGCTGGCGACGACATCCCGTCCAGGCATGGCGAGTGTGGTCCTGCGCGGTG
>JBEBXZ010000192.1:0-5008 GCA_040391335.1 Dokdonella fugitiva
CTGCGCAAGCGCAACAAGCGGCTGTACTACCTGCTGAAGTGGATGATCCTGCTCGCGGTCGCGGTCGGCATTTACCTGCTCTGATCGTGCAGGGCGCCGCGGTGGCGATCCTGGCGCAGGCTCACGCTCGCCGACGATCGCCGCGCGCGGGCTTTTCATCCACCGCAGCGGCGCCGGACGCAACGGTATCGAGGGCGTCGAGCATTGCGTCGACGCCCGTTCGGCCATGGCCGAACAGCGCGATCGCCGTGCGCGCAACCTGGCGCGTGTCGTACCACGCATAGGCGCCGACGCCGACCGCGCCGATGACCGGCAGCCAGCGCGAGATGCCGCCGCCGACCAGGCGCCTGGTGATGCGCATGCCGATCGCCTGCGCGGCGCGCTCGAGAACGCGCAGCGGCACGTCCTGCGCGATCAGGCGCCCGCCGACGCGCACGACGAGATCGCGCACCGCCTGTGCGGCGGCATGGCGGAACAGGCAATAGATCATCTGCTCGCGGGTCAGTCGCGCATTGACGCCGAAAGCACCCGAGATATCCGCGACCATTTGTGCCTGGATGCGCCAGATGGCGACGAGTTCCGGCACGATCGTCAGCCAGCCGAGCGGACCCGGTGGCAGGGCCAGCGTGCCGGCGGCCAGTGCTGCCTTGTTCGCCGCGGCATTCGCCAACGCGCGGGCACGCGCATGGCTGTCGCCGACCAGTTTCTCGTCGGTTTCCGGCACGCGGCTGAGCAGTTCGATCAGATGGCGCGAGATGCGGTGGGCGAGATCGGCTTCGCTCTCCGGCTTGCCGCGCTGCGCGGGAATGTATTCGGTTTTCTTCATGGACGTGCAGAAGCTGGGTTGCATTCGAGATGGGTGCGCGCAGCTCGCGCGCAAGCCAGCATGCAGGATCGAACCCTGCGCGCGGCTGAAGACGGTCAACGCGCGTGACGATGCCGCGCGGATTTGCGGGATGCTCAGCGCGTCAGGAAGCGCGTGACGAAATCGGCGAGCTTGCCGTAAGGCGGGCGCAGCAGGGCCATCGACGACCAGCGCGCCTGGTAGAGCACCGGCATCTGCTTGGAGAACGTCAGGAAGCCGGCGTGGCCGTGGTAGTGACCCATGCCGGAAGGGCCAATGCCGCCGAACGGCAATTCGCTTTGTGCGATATGCAGCACGCAATCGTTGACCGTCACGCCACCGGCGAGGGTCGATTTCAGGACCTTGCGCGTGCGTGCGGCATCGTGATCGAAGTGATACAGGGCCAGTGGCCGCGCACGCGCATTGACAAAGGCGATCGCTTCATCGATCTGCGCATAGCCGATCACCGGCAGGACAGGCCCGAAGATCTCCTCGCGCATCACGCGCAACTCCGGTGCCGGATCGACGATGACGGTCGGCGCGAACACGCGGCGTTCGCGGTCGTGCGCGGCGGCATCGGGCAGCGTGGTGATTTCCGCGCCGGCATCGCGCGCCTCGTCGACCAGGGCGTGCAGGCGTTCGTACTGCCGGGGATTGATGATGCTGGTGTAGTCCGGCGTATCGCGCAGCGCCGGATAGTGGCGCGCGACATAGGCCGCGAGTGCGGCCACGAACGGTGCGCGCTGCTCGTTCGGCACGAGTACGTAATCCGGCGCGATGCAGGTCTGGCCGGCATTCAGCAGCTTGCCGGCAGCGATGCGCGCGGCGGCGGTTTCGATCGGATAGCCGGGTGCGACGATGGCCGGCGACTTGCCGCCAAGTTCGAGCGTGACCGGCGTCAGGTTCGCCGCCGCCGCCGTCATGACCTTGCGCCCGACTTCGGTCGAGCCGGTGAAGAACAGATGATCGAACGGCAATGCGGCGAACTGTGCGGCCAGCTCGGCATCACCGGTCACGGTTGTGACGCGCTCCGGAGGAAACACTTCGGCGAGGATCTCGCCGAGCAGGGCGGAGGTGCGCGGCGTGTGCTCGGACGGCTTGAGCATGACGTGGTTGCCGGCGGCAATCGCCGAGACGAGCGGGATCAGCGCCAGGTTGACCGGGTAATTCCACGGTGCGATCACGCCGACCACGCCAAGCGGGCGGTATTGCACCTCGCTGCGCGCCGGCCAGAAGATCCAGTCGGCCATCCGGTGGCGCGAGCGCATCCAGCGCGTCAGGCGCGCGCGCACGTGGTCGATTTCGTGCAGCACCGTCATGCCGTCGGTCAGCAGGCTCTCGTGATGGGAGCGGCGACCGAAATCCGCGCTCATCGCGGTCGCCAGTTCGTCGAAACGGCGACGCAGCACTTCGCGCAACTGGCCGAGATCGCGCAAGCGCTGAGCCGCATCCGGAGTGCGCGCCTGCCACGCTGCGCGTTGACGTTCGAGCAGGGCGGCGAGATCGGGGTTCGACGGCTTGTCCATCGCCGCAGTTTAGCCCGCATGCCGAGTCACGTGCGATCACCTGTGAATTCCGCGAACCACGTCGCGCTTCGTTCCGCGAACTGGCATGTTGCGTGCTAGCTTCTTTCACGCTTACCCACATGGAGTACTCCACATGAGCATCAGGTCGTACAACGGCGTCTCGCCGCGCCTCGGACTCAACGCATATATCGACCCGGATGCTGTCGTGATCGGCAACGTCGAACTCGAGGAAGATGCCTCGATCTGGCCGTGCGCGGTCGTGCGCGGCGACGTGCATCGCGTGCGCATCGGTGCGCGCAGCAATATCCAGGATGGCGCGGTGCTGCATGTCACGCATGACGGCCAGTACACGCTCGGCGGATTCCCGCTGCTGATCGGCGCCGATGTGACGATCGGGCACGGTGCGGTGATCCACGCCTGCACGATCCAGGAAGCCGTGCTGGTCGGCATGAACGCGACCGTGCTCGATGGGGTGCTGGTGAAGAAACACAGCATGGTCGGTGCGGGTGCGCTGATTCCACCCGGCAAGGTCGTTGGCGAGGGCGAACTCTGGCTCGGCAATCCGGGACGTTGCGTGCGCATGCTCAGCGATGAGGAGATCCGCCACCTCTACTATTCCGCCAAGCACTACGTGAAGATGAAGAACCAGTATCTCAGCGCCGGGATCGGCTGAGTGATGGGGTCGCAGAAAAGTGCGCACTGGTTGACCGCGCCCGGGCTGTTGTCGCCGGCCACGGCGATCGTCTTCAGCCTGATCTGCTGGATCGTGTTCTCGCGGGTTTTCGATACGTCCGATCCGTCGCAGCTTCCCGCGCTCACGCGGCGCTTTCTCGCGATCCAGCCGTGGTGGCTGGTCGCAGGCGCACTCAGCGCGCTCGGGCATGTCTTCCTCGGCGCGGACAGCGCATGGCGTTCCCGGCTGCGCAACTACGATCGGGTCCTGATGATCGCCAGTGTGCTCGGCATTGCCTGGGGCATCGTGGCGATCCACGTGTTGACCCTGTCGATGATGGCGATCTGAGCGGCAACTGCCGCCTGAGCGGGCGTGGCTTCAGGGACGCGTGGCGATTTCGAGTGCGGCGAGCCACGCCATCGCGTGTTCGCGCCGCGTTCCGCACATGCTGGCCTCCGGCTGCAAGGAGCTGCAGAACACCGGCCGTTCGGGTTTGCCGAATAGGCGGCAACGCGCTTCTTCGTCGAGCTGCACGCAGCGCACGCCGGCCGGCTTGCCATCCGGCATGCCGGGGATGGGCGAGGTGATCGAAGGCGCGATGCAGCAGGCGCCGCAGGCGGCGCGGCAGTTCATGGCCCGCCGGAACCGTGATCGGCGTCAGTCTTCGGCATCGCCCGGGACGTAGGCGCGCAGTTCGCCGTAGATCGGATCGGTGTCCGGGCGATGGCCATGCCAGAGCTCGAAGGCTTCGGCGGCTTGTTCGACCAGCATGCCGAGGCCATCGATCGCGTTGCCGGCATTGGCGCTGCGGGCCCAGGCGAGGAAGCCGAACGCCGCCTTGCCATAGGAAAGGTCGTAGCACAGCGCGCGTGGCGCGAGCAGCGATCGCGGCAGGT
This sequence comes from Dokdonella fugitiva, assembly GCA_040391335.1. Classification (GTDB taxonomy): domain Bacteria; phylum Pseudomonadota; class Gammaproteobacteria; order Xanthomonadales; family Rhodanobacteraceae; genus Dokdonella; species Dokdonella fugitiva_A. Next base: position 3,940 of record JBEBXZ010000192.1, read on the forward strand.
CCAGCGAGGCGCCGGGCTGGTGTCCGGTCGAAGTGGCATTGACCACGAGTTCAAAAGCACCCCAGTTGCGCAGGTCGTCCCAGTAACGGGTGCGCACGCGATCCGGCGCGCCGATCGCATCGGCCAGCGCATCGGCGCGCTCCGGCGTGCGGTTGCTGATCGTCAATTCGGCGACCCCGGCGTCGAGCAGGGCAAAGGCCGCCGCGCGCGCCGCGCCGCCGGCACCGAGCAACAGGCTGCGACGCCCGCGCAGGTCGAGCTGGTAGCGGCCGGTGATGTCGCGGATCAGGCCCGTGCCATCGGTGGTATCGCCGTGCCAGCCCTCGGCATGCCGAACCAGCGTATTGACGCTGTTCGCGCGTCGCGCACGTTCGCTGAGGCTGTGGCAGAGCGTCGCCGCGAGCTGCTTGTGCGGCAAGGTGACGTTCGCGCCGCTGCCGCCGGATTCGAAGAACTGCGCGAGCGTTGCAGCGAAATCGTCGGCGGACGTCTCGATCGCGCGGTAATCGAGCGCGACCGAAAGCTGCCGGGCGAATGATGCGTGGATGCGCGGCGACAAGGAGTGGGCGACGGGTTGGCCAAACACCGCGTACTGCGCAACGCGTGCCGGCGAGGCTATCGGGGCAATGTCTTCATCGATCAGCTTCATGCGTCGTCTCCGGGCGATCAGGCGTCGCGCAGCCAGCGCGCGGCATCCAGGGCATAGTAAGACAGGATGGCGTCGGCACCAGCACGTTTCATCGCCACCAGCGATTCGAGCACCACGGCCCGTTCATCGAGCCAGCCATTCTGCGCGGCGGCCTTGAGCATCGCGTACTCGCCGCTGACCTGATAGACGAACGTCGGCACGCCGAATGCGTCCTTGACGCGGCGCACGACGTCCAGATACGGCATGCCGGGTTTGACCATGACCACATCGGCGCCTTCCTGCAGATCGAGTTCGACCTCGCGCAGGGCCTCGTCGCTGTTGCCGACGTCCATCTGGTAGGTGTGCTTGTTGCCTTTGCCGAGATTGGCCGATGAGCCGACCGCATCGCGGAACGGGCCATAGAAGGCCGAGGCGTATTTC
>JBEBXZ010000193.1:0-4994 GCA_040391335.1 Dokdonella fugitiva
CGGCAAGCCCGATGCGATGCTGCAGACCTCGCTTTCCAATCTCTCGGCCATGCTGGCGACCGTGCCGAACGCCGACTACAAGGACCAGGATATCCAGCCTGCCGAAGTGACGAGCGTGCCGATGCTGCTGGTATCGACGAAGGCTCCGCGTACCCTGGACGAGGTTGCCGAGGCGACCGATCAGGCCGTGGCCCGGATCCAGGCCGTCATGAAGAAGGCAGGTCTCAACCAGGCCGGCCCGGTGCGTACCTATACGACGAACTGGGGTGACGAGAACTACGTGTTCGACGTGGCCATTCCGGTCGACTCCACCACCTTCCAGCTCGACAACAACAGCTACACGATCGCGGCCGCTCCCGAGAGCAGCGACACCGAAGATGATCTCGATGGCGAAGAATCCGCCAGGACCTTCAATGTGGGTGACCACGACGATCACGGCAATCTCGTCCTCGAGGACGGTGTGCGCGCAACCCTCAGCTATTCCGGCCTGGCCCTGGTCACCGAATACACCGGTAGCCCGGCTGTATTGCCGCTGCTGCGCCTGTATGAAAAAGCGTATTCCGATACGCATGGTTACCAGTACAGTGAAATGGGTGACGGGCGTTTCTGGGATGAAATCTCCGCGACCAGCGAAGATGACGAGGCGACCTACAAGGTCTATCTGCCTGTCGATCCCTGATCGCAGCCAACCATCAGGTACTTGAGGAAGGGCGGGCCAGAAGGTCCGCCCTTCCTGCATTGTGGGGTCATGCTTTTCAGCAGGCGCACCTGGCATCGGCCGCCATCGGCAGAGTGCGCGTCGACCCGACCGGGTCGCCGCGGGACGAGTCCGTGGCCCGGGGCTGGATCCGATGGTCCATTTTTGTGCGCGTCGAGCGCATGGCTAAAGTTTATTGGTGTAATCTTTGGTCGTGAAACTTGATGGGCTGGCCCGGGAGGGTCGTCTCGAGCGGCCACTGGCCGGTCGGCAGAAACAGGGGAAATCCAGATGTTTGATGCTACTCGCGTGCGCGGAAATCGGTCCGTGCGTTCGCTTCGTCCGGGCGCGCTCCTGCGCGGGGCGATCCTGGTCTTGCTGATCGCTTTGGTTCCGTTGGCAAAAGCGCAGACGATCGTTCCCAATGCCCACCTCACGAATGAGCTCACTCCGTGGGAGGTATTCGTGTCGAGTGCCCCCGATCCGGTTGGCGGCGGCGCGGCACCGACGTGGGTGGCGGGTCCGGACATCTTCGACAGCCCCGATTCCGGCTCCGCGCTTGTCCGCATCGCGACCAACGCGCCTGCTGCGAATGCCGCTTCCGGCATCGGCCAGTGCGTGGAATTCACGAGTCCGACGGCGATCGATTTTCTCAACTACGGCATGGCCTTCCGTGTTCCCGCGGCCACCACGCTCGAGGGCAGCCTCAGCGCGACCGTCGAGATCCGCCTGTTCTCCGGTGGTGACTGCAGCGGTTTCATCAGTGGCGGCACGCAGGCGCAGACCCTCGCGCCGGGCGCGGTGCTCCCTGATACCTGGTACCGCATTGGCGACACCAGCTTCGTACCGTCTGGCGCACCGGTCATGGCCGCGAGTGCAGAAATCCGCGGATACCTCCGTCAGACCGGCGTATTCCCGTCGCAGTCCGACTACGCGATCAATCTCGACCATTTCGTGCTCGTGCTGAACAGCACGACGCCGGTCGGTCTGATCCATTTCGACGTCGAATAAGGGGATAGCACCGTGATCCATCGATACATGCGCATCTCCACTCTGGCCTTCCTTGTGTCCGTCGGAATGGCTGTCCACGCAGCTCCGTGTCCGACGACTACGGTCGATCCCTCGACCGCGCTGCCCGCCGGCATCGTCGGAGCGAATTATTCGCAGGCTTTCGTGGCGACCAACAGCAATGCGTTGCCGTTCAATTTCTCGCTCACGAGCGGCTTGCCGAGCGGTTCCGGTCTGGACGTGGTCTCGACCGGCGCGACGAGCGCGACCCTCAGCGGCACGCCGATACAGGCCGGTTCCTTCCTGGTCACCGTGACGGCTACCGATACCGCCGGCTGCAGCGGCGGACGCACGTACGCGTTGTCCATCGGACAAGCGAGCCAGAGCATCGCTTTTACTTCGATCGCGCCCAACGACGCGCGCATCGGTGGCGCGCCGTATACGCCTGGGGCAACAGCGTCATCAGGCCTCGCCGTGGTGTTCAGCATCGATCCGTCCGCGACTGGCGTGTGTTCACTCGCTGGTTCGGACGTGAGTTTCCAGGCGGCCGGCACCTGCATCGTCAATGCCAACCAGCCGGGCGATGCGAACTACGACGCGGCGCCCCAGGTGCAGCAGGGCTTCGCGGTTGGCCGTGCCGAACAGACGATCAGCTTCACGTCGACGGCGCCCGTCGCGGCGGTGGTGGACGGCGCGAGCTACAGCGTGGCCGCGAGCGCGTCATCAGGCCTCGCCGTGGTGTTCAGCATCGATCCGTCCGCGACTGGCGTGTGTTCACTCGCTGGTTCGGACGTGAGTTTCCAGGCGGCCGGCACCTGCATCGTCAATGCCAACCAGCCGGGCGATGCGAACTACGACGCGGCGCCCCAGGTGCAGCAAGGCTTCGCGGTCGGCCCCGGTAGCCAGACGATCAGTTTCACCTCGACCGCACCGGCCAACGCGGCGGTGGATGGAGCTCCTTATGCGGTGAGCGCCATCGCCAGCTCGGGCCTGCCGGTTACGCTGACGATCGATGTCTCATCGAGCGCGATCTGTGCGATTTCCGGTTCCTCGGTCTCCTTCCTGAGTGCGGGCAACTGCACCATCAATGCAAACCAGGCGGGCGACGCGAACTACAGTGCTGCGCCGCAAGTCCAGCAGGGTTTTGCGGTCGGCCCCGGTAGTCAGGTGATCAGTTTCACGACGACGGCACCAACGACCGCCGTCGTTGCCGGTGCGACCTACGAGGTGGCTGCAACGGCGAGTTCAGGACTGACGGTGACGATCTCGATTGATGCGGCGGCTGCGGCGATCTGCTCGCTTGCCGGCACGACGGTGAGCTTCCAGGGCGCTGGCACATGCGTGATCAATGCCAACCAGGCCGGTGTTGCGAACTGGAACGCCGCACCGCAGGCACAGCAGGTTTTCACCGTTGGGCAGGGTGTGCAGACCATCAGTTTCACCTCGGCGGCACCGGTCAGTGCGACGGTGGGGAGCAGCTACACGGTCACGGCCACCGCCAGCTCTGGCCTGCCGGTCAGCTTCTCGATCGACGCCAGCGCCAGTGCCGTCTGCTCGATTTCGGGCCCAGAGGTCAGTTTCCTTGGCGGTGGTACCTGCGTGATCAACGCGGACCAGCCCGGAGACGCGAACTGGGCGGCTGCAGTTCAAGTGCAGCAGAGCTTCATGGTGTCGCCGTGCATCACGATGTCAGTGGGTCAGGTAGTGCTCAACAGCATGCCTGCAGGCGCGAACTTCTGCGTCGTGAACAATGACACCGTTGCGGCCGAGTATGCCTACCTGCCGATCAACACGAGCCCCACGACCGATAGTTCGCTGAGTGTCACCGGCAGCAACATCCAGCCAGTGACTGGTCCGCCGACGCCTCGCCCCGCTGCGGACCTCGGCGCCCTGATGCTGGCCCCGCTGCAGGGACAATCGCCGGCGATCGATGACGTGCATGCGTTCGAGTCGCCGACTGCGTTCCCGGGCCGAGCCCACGACGCATCCGATCTCGTCAGCCCGCAAGCTGCGCTCGGCGGTGCTCCGCTCGTCGTCGGGCAGTTGATCGACCTCAATGCAGCGGTCGGTAGCTGCGGTGCCGCACCGAGCATGCGCAAGGGCCGCGTCGAGGCGGTCACGACCGCGCAATCCGTCGGCCAGCCGCTGCTCTTTGCGGTCCAGGAAGTCATCGAGACGACGCCGGGCGCGGCAGACTGGCACCCGCCGGTCGCGGGTGGATTCCAGGTCGTGGACTTCCAGAACATATTGGATGCATTCGTGCAGGCCCCGCCTGGCAGCACGCCGGTTGGTTCCGGTAGCGTCGGGGCGCTGCTCAAGACCGGTGCGATGAATCTGGCGACCGACGCTTTCGGCATGCCGAGCGATGTCGATGGCAATGGCGGAATCATCGTCTTCTTCACGAAAGCCTTGAACGAGCTGAGCCCACCGGCCACCAGCGGGTTCGCGTCCGCGATGTTCCAGTCGCGCGACCTGTTCTCCGCGGCATCCTGCGGGGGCAGCAACGAGGGCGAGATCCTCTATGCCGCGCTGCCTGATCCGACCGGCAGCGTGAACAGCAACGTGCGTACTTTTTCCTTGGTGTACGGTGGCGCAGGCCCGGCCCTGGTCCATCATTTCGAGCATCTGCTCAATGCCTCGCGTCGCCTGTACTTCAACGGCGCTTCGGCGCTGGAGGAAATGTGGCTGGATGAAGCGCTCGCCTGGCAGATGCAGGAACTCGTGTTCTTCAATGCCTCGGTGGGTCTCGGGCCGCGCATGAACATCATGCTGTCGAGTCTGACGACCGGCCCGAATGCATCGATTCGCGTGGCGGATTTCAACACCTACCAGAATCCGATGTATGGTTCGATGCGTACGTACTTCTACCAGCTTGGTTCAGGCAACGGCTCGCGTCGCCTGGGTCCCTTGCGTCGGCAGCCATATACGACCGGGTCGACTCCGACCGTTCACGAAAACGCCGCGCCCAACTTTTCCATCACGCATGCGTTCCTGCGCTACGCACTCGATCGACGCAACACGGGCGATGCCGCGCTGTTGCACGCGCTGGTCAACTCGAACCAGACCGGCTACGACAACCTGCAGGCCGTGTTCGGTATCGATCCGAACGACTGGGCGCGCGATTTCCTCGTCGCGATGTACGCCGACGACGCGGTCGCGGGCCTCGCGCCGGAGCACACGACGCCCAGCTGGAGTTACCGGTCGATATACAGCGGCCTCGGCGGTTTTCCGATGGCCGTGGATCCCCTTGCCGATGGCGTTGCGTTCAATTTTTACATCTGTACTGGCG